>CAZLGP010000233.1:0-90418 GCA_964558905.1 uncultured Thermoanaerobaculia bacterium
TGTGCCGCGTTGTCGGCGATGTACCTTCTCGGTTGGGTGCTGGAAGGGCCTGCGCTGTCTACGCTGCTCAGGATGACACCTCTTTCTGCCGCGCAGTCTTTTGCGGCGGCAACCCCCAGCACCCAGCACCCAGCACTCCGACGCCTCATCGCATCTGCGTGACGATCCACACGATCAGCGCGATGGCGATGAGCACGACCAGCGTGATGGTGATCGCGCTGCTGCGCGTGGAGGTCGCGCTCACGGTCTCGTATACGACGCGCTTCTTGACGTGTTGTTCGCTGTCTCGAGGTTCCGGCATTCCTCGCTCCTCAGGCGACAGGCGTGGCGAAGGCTTGGCCAATCCGCGCCGCCGGCCTTGCCGGCTCAGATGGTTCCGGCATGTTCGGCGTTCTCAGCAACTGCCGTGCCGCGGATGAGACGGCGGGACGTCACGAGGAAGATCGGAATCGACAGACAGGCGACTGCGGCTGCGACATGGAATGCCGTGTCGAGGCCGGCGCGCTCGCCGATGGCGCCGGTGGTCATCGAGCCGACGCCGATGCCGGTGTCAAACGCCAGGATGACGCTTCCGAACGTGCGCGCACGGCGATCCTCGCCCGTGTTGGACACGATGAACGTCATGAACGCAGGGAAGGCGGCCCCGAGCCCCATCCCGAACAACGCCGCGGCGACGATCATCTCCGGGCGGTTCGTCGTGCGTGCGAGGAGAAAGTATGCCGCCGGCATGGCCACGAATGCAGGATAGAGCAGCACACTCGGGCCGAAGCGGTCGCCGAGGCGTGAGGTCAAGACCCGAATGAGTAAGGTGCTGATTGCGAAGACCGTGAAGGCGAAGAGCAGCGACGCGATGACGAGCATGCGCTGCCGCCCGATGGAGTCGGCGATCGTGCCCATGACCGGCGCGGAGAAGGCGCTCGCGGCCGTGTAGACGAAGAGGAACAACCCGGCCGTGGCCTTGCTGCCGCCGAGGTCCACGATGCGCAGCGGAATCACGGGGAGGAGCTGGAAGGCCGAGAAGAAGGTTGCCGCCTGGAAGAGCCACAACATCACGAACTTCCGAGTGAAGAGGGGCACTTGCACGGGCGGGGATGGTCTCATAGTCGCGTCTGGTGGCGGGGCGGCCGGGCGGAGGGGAGTCTCAAAGTCTCAAAGTCCCGCCTGCCCGAAGCCTTTCGCGGCGGACCATGTTCCCTCCCTCTTGAGACTTTTGAGACTCATCTCGCGGAACTGGCTGAAAGTCTCAAAGATCCGCGCGCCCCGAGCCTTTCGCGGCGGATCATGTTCCCTCCCTCTTTGAAACTTTGAGACTTTGAGACTCCAAGAAGGGGGGCCATAGAATGCCGCCCGCACGATCAGCGTTAACCCGGGCGATGAAAGTGAAACGCGCAGCCAAGTACGGCTTCTGTTCCGGGGTCCGTATCGCCGATCTCAAGGTCAAGCGCTTCGCCGCTGCCGGCGGCCGCGGTGCGATCCTGGGTCAGGTCGTGCACAACGAGCGGGTCGTCGAGGAGATGGAGCGCCTCGGCGTCCGGACCATTCACGACATCGGCGCGGTCGAGGAGCCGACCATCGTCTTCTCCGCGCACGGCGTTCCTCCTTCGTTCCACGACTCGGCGCGCGAGCGGGGCCTGCAGATCCTCGACACGACCTGCAAGTTCGTCTACGACATCCACCGCGAGGCCAAACGGGCCCTCGACGCGGACTATCACCTCGTCTTCATCGGCGATCCGAAGCACCGCGAGGTCATCGGCTACACGAATGATCTCGATCCGGCCGACTACCACATCATCTCGAAAATGGATGAGGCGGAGTCGATCGACTGGTCGCCCTGGCCGAAGCTGAAGATCTTCTACCAGACGACGCTCAACGCGGAAGATTTCGAGGACGTCGTGCAGACGATCGAGCGTCGCGCATCCATCGTCGAGCGCGGTGACACGATCTGCTACGCCACGAAGGAGAATCAGGATGCGGCGCGCGTCCTCGCGCACGATCCCGAGGTCGACGTCATCATCATCATCGGCGGCAAAAAGAGCGCGAACACGAAACACCTCTGGGAGATCTGCCGCGAGACCAAGCCGGCCTATCTGATCCAGGGGAAAGAGGACATCGACGCCGCGTGGCTCAGCGGCGCGCGAACGGTCGGGGTCACGGCAGGCTCGTCCACGCCCGATTACGTGATCGAAGAAGTCGAGCAGGCGCTCTCGGCGATGTGAATAAGGCGCTGACTCAGCGTGTTGCAGTCCCCGATCATGAAAATTATTCGACATGTCGCGATCGCTCTGACGCTGGTTGTGTCCGCCGGTGCGTTCGCCGCGGCACCGGGTAGCGTCGAGGAGTTCCGCTACTCGTGGCGGCTGCGAGGGGGCGTGCGTCTGATCGCTGGACTGATGTTCCCGACGTCCGGCGTCGGCAACCTGCGCACGACCTTCGGCGGCGAGACGATCCACAGCGAATTGCTGATCACGTCGTTGTCCGGCAAGCAGGGCGGGTTCTACGCCTACGAGTCGGAGATGGACGAGCGTGCAAAGACGCTCATGACGTACCACGGCTACGCTTGGGGCAAGAAGTCGCGCAACGAGCGGACGATCTTCGACTACGTCAAAGGGCTCGCGCGCATCCGCAAGCAAACCCCTGAGGAAGTGAAGGACCGCGTCAAGAAGCTGCCGACGGGGACCGACGAGTATCGCGACATCCTCACGGCGATCTACTTTCTGCGTCAGAACTCGCAGACGATGTCCGCGCCGATGCAGACGACGATCTACACGGATGGCCGCGCGTACCCGGTGATCTTTCGCCCCGGCGAGCTCAAGCCCTTCATGGTGGAGGGAAAGAGCGTGACCGCGCGCGCATTCCACATCGTGGATGCGCCGGGCGGAAAGAAATGGTCAGGCGGCGTAACGGTATGGGTGACGACCGACGAGCGTCGCGTCCCCGTGCGCATCGAGATCCAGCAGAGCCTGGCGTCGCTGCAACTCGACCTGCAGAAGATCGAGTCGGGCGCGTTGCTGGCGGGGATGTAGGAGTGGCCAGTAGCCAGTAGCCAGTAGCCAGTAGCCAGGGGATTTTCGCTCGAGCGCCAATCCAATCGCTACTGGCCACTGGCTACTGGCCACTCAAGTCGCGCGCCCGATCGGCGTGCCCAGCCCGCAGAACAGCCCGACCATGTCCAGCAGCTCTGCGACGTCGACCGGCTTCTGGAGCACGACGCTCGGCTGCAGGTCTTCGTCCTGCGGCTCGAGCTTGTAGCCGGTGATGACCACGACGGGCGAGTCCCGGCGTTTGTCCCGGAACCAGCGAAGCCACTGCCGGCCGTCCATGCGTGGCATCGACAGGTCCAGGATGACGAGCTGGATGTCCGGGTTGAGCTCCACGAGAGGGATGGCCTGCTCACCGTCGTGGGCGATCAGCACCTCGAACCCGTGGGGCGTGAGGAGCTCGCGGTAATACGAGACGAGTTTCTCATCGTCGTCGATGACCAGGAGCTTGCGGAGCTGGTATGGCGTTCTGCGGGCCTTGATCAACCGGGCACCCCACTCTTTGGCGATTCCGAGGAGGGGACTGCTGCAAGTGCCGCGCCTGGCCGGCTCGACCGGCAGGGCCGATCGCAGAAGGCCGTCAACGCGTTTCACTCAGAGGCGGTACGACGTCCGTCGGAACCGTGGTTTGCAGTGGCGCATGTTGGCGCGCCATCAGTGTGAACCTCGACGGGTCGTAACGCAACGCGAGGAGCCGTCCCTTGTGCACGTTCGCGCCCGGCGGGAGCTCGACGCGCAGCGTCGTGCCGCCGCTGAGCATCCCGCGGGCGATCCAGCGCCCGCCGGAGAACCCGGCTTCCTCCACCCCGAAGATGAGGTCGGAGTCTTCGCCGGCACGCGCGAGCGCGAAGTCTCCCGGACGCACGAACGCGATGCCGGTGCCCTGGAAGGGCGGGCGATCCACCTCCCACGACCCGATCACGGACTCGACGGTCGTGCCCCGAACGCGGATCGGGATCTCGTCGACTTCGCCGATCGCGATCGCCGCCGCTTCGTCGACCGGACGCGCAAACACCTCGGCCGCGGTCCCGATCTGCGTCACGCGGCCCTCGTTCAGCACGACGATCCGATCGGTCGTGGCGAGCTCTTCGCGCGAGGACGGCGCGGAGATGACGGTCGTCCCGTGCACGCGCAAGGTGCGGAAGAGCATGTCCGCGAGAAACGCCCGCGCCGAAGCGCTCACGCCCTCGAGGAGGCGATCGGCGATGAGAATCGCGGGACGGAGGAGCTCGATGCGCGCGAAGTGAACGCGCGCGACCTCCGTCGACGACAACGTCGAGATGCGACGCTCGAGCAGCCGGGCGAGCTCCCATTTCTCCGCGGCGAGCGTGTACTCCTGATGCCGGTCTTCGCGGTCGAGCGATCGCGAGCGCACGGCCGCGACAAGCGCGTGTTGCACACTCCAGCGCGGAGGGACATCGATCGCGGACGTGGCGAAGAGCAGCGGTCGGTTCGAGGCTTTGATGTCGTTCACACGGCGCTGGCCGAAGATCACGTCCCCCGATTGCGGTCGGAGCGTGCCCGCGATGAGACGCAGCAGCGTCGATGAGCCGCACGCGGACGGCCCGCCGATCGCGGTGTGCGTGCTCCGAGGAAAGGTGAGGGTGACTTCGCTCAGCGAGAAGCCCTCGGGGTAGCGGAAGGTCACGGCCTGGAGGGCGACGTCGAGCACGCGTGAAGAATAGGACAAATGGGACGGGCAAGACGGATGGGACTCATGGGACGGATGGGACGGAGGGGACGAATAGGACGAATGGGACGAATGGGACGAATAGGTAGCCCGTTTCTGCCTATCTGTCCTATTCGTCCTATTCGTCCTATTCGTCCTATTCGTCCTATTCGTCCTATCTCCGTCCCCGCGGGGGCATCCGCCGCCCTCCCTGCATCCGATCGAGGTGTTGCCGCATCCGGATCCACTGTCGATCGTTCAGCACGGCTCGCATGTCGACGAGCATCGTGAGCTCGCGCTCGAAGAGTTTTCCGCGCGCTTCGCTGAGCTGTTCGGCGATGCGCAGGAGCTCGGCCTTGCGTGTCTGGGGACGGTCGAGCTCTCCGCGAATCGCGATCTGCAGCTTCTCGACCGCGCCCTTCGCATCGATCAGGTCGTTGGCCGCGCCGCGGAAGATCTCGTCGAGCCGGTTCTGCTGCTCGTGCGTGAGCTGCAGTTCCTGAATGACGTCGGGGCGCTGCCACCATTTGCCGGGTGGCATGCCCTGAGCCATGAGATCCATGGGGGCGATCGCGGCGCATGCGAGCACGGCGATGGCGATGACAAAACGCTTCATGATTGGTCTCCGTCCTCGACCCACGATTCCCACGCCACCATCGAGGAGTAGTCTTTCAGTTCATCGGACGCCCACGGGGACGAGTCGTCGAGTCGACGAGTCGACGAGTCGACGAGGGGGGTGGTCTGGGCGGCTGCGGTCTCGACGGCTGGACGACTCGGAGACTCGTCGACTTGTCGCCACGTCACCAGCGCGCCGAGGACCAGCACCAACACTGCCGCCGCGGCGATGCGCGTCACGCGGGCCATCGATCCCTTTCGTTCGCGGCCCGCATCGATCTTTCGCATCACGGCGATGCGCTGGCGAGCCCAGAAGGTTTCCGGCTTCTCATGGTGCGCGCATTCGCGCAGGCCGCGCATCTTGCGCTCGAGGCGCTCGTAACGCGCCGCGCAGTCGGCGCAGTCGGCGAGGTGCATCATCACCGGCATCGAGTCGCCGGGTCGCATGTAGTACGTCTCCAACAGATCGGCTTCACTGAAGTGCTGCTTCATGTTCGGTCCCCTGAATCCCGCTCGCGGAGCGCCACTCCGCGAGCTCCCTGCGGATCTTGTGAATGGCCCGGAACAGATGCGCTCGCACGGTCCCGGCCCGCAGTCCCATCGCCTCGGCGATGTCCTCGAGCGACAGATTCTCGTAATGCCTGAGTCGAAAGATCGTCTTCTGTTGCGCGGAGAGGCGTCGCTCCGCCCTGACGATGGCCGTCCGGAGCTGCGACGACATCAACTGCCGCTCCGGATCCGGCCGCTCGTCCACCGGCTCGATCAACGTCTCCGTCTCGGTTCCGTCATCCCGAGGGGTGAGCAAACTGACGAATCGGCGGCGCCGTAGCGCGTCCCGCGAGCGGTTGATGGCGATGCGTGTGAGCCATGTCTCCAACTCCGCGCGTCCTTCGAACCGCGACAGGTGCGTATACGCCTGCACGAACGTGTCCTGAGTGATCGTGTCCGCCTCCATCTCGTCGCGGACGATCGAACGGGCTACGCGGAAGATCTTGCGCTGGAATCGCTCGACGATCATCGCAAACGCGTCGCCGTCGCCGCCGAGCGTGCGATCGATCAGCTCGCGGTCGCTGGGAAGGTCGTCGGAGTCGTTCATGCGGAACGCGGCCACATTGCCTTTCACGCAACTTGGACGTGCCTCACTGCATTTCGTTTACGCCCCAAGGCCCTGAGCGAGCACAGCGAGTCGAAGGACCAGCTTAGTACAGCGCCCCGGAAATAGGTGTCCAGTCTTGCGGCGGCGACCGGCCATCTGCTTCGTTGCCGCTCCTCAACGATGTCCCGCATCGCCTCGTCGCGGCGCCTCGCATCTGACCGGTCGACGCTCGCAAATACTGGACACCTATTTCCGGGGCGCTGTACTTAGCATCTGCGCGAAACGTGCTTCAGGCCGCTCCACCGGTATCGCGCTTCGTGCACACGCGGCGTTGCTGCTAACTTGGCCCTTCGACTCGCTGCGCTCGCTCAGGGCTACGGGACTCAGCACCCAGCACCCAGCACTCAGGTGTCCCGCTCGATCCAGACGTCGTGATACCGCACGGGCGGCGGCACGAGCGACGTCCGGACGCCGCGGACCTCCGGCTTGTGCAGGACGAACAGGCGGTCGTGGTAGAGCGGAACGATCGGCGCCTCGCGGATCACCATCTCGTTCAGGTCGCTGTAGATCGACGCACGGTGCTCGACGTCGTTCGAGCGGCGGGCCTCGAGGATCTGCGCGTCGATTTCCGGGCGACTGAAGAACAGGCCGCGGATCGACGTCGCATCGCTGTGAAAGAAGATGTAGAAGAAGTTGTCCGCGTCGGGGAAGTCCGCGTACCAGTTCGCTAGGTACAGCAGGCCGTGTCCGCGCGTCGCGCGGGGCGCGCTCGCATCCGTGGCACTGTGCCGCGTCACGTTGACTCGCACTCCGACCTTCTCGAGGTCTTCGAGGATCAGCGGCACCATGCCCGAGTTGTTGAATTCGTCCGTGTCCCAGGTGCGATACTGGATGTCGAAGCCCGACCCGTAGCCGGCCTGGCGCAGCAGAGTGCGCGCGCGTTCGGGATCGTAGTCGAAGCCTCTCAGCTTCTCGTCGTGGCCGAGAAGGCCCGGAGGGAGGAGAGACTGCGCGATGACCGATTCGCCGGCGAAGATCTGTTCATTGATCCGTTTCCGGTCGATCGCGTGGTTGAGCGCCTGGCGGACCTCGACCCTGTCGAACGGTGCGGACGAAGAGTCCCAGCCGATGTACGACGTGTGCAATTGAATCGTGGTCAGAAGGTACGGGGCGTATCGCGGATCCTGGCGGATCTCGCTCACCACATTCGGGGGGATGCCATGGGCGATCTCCAGCTCGCCACGGAGGAACGCGTCCGCCACTTCCCGGAAGCTGCGCAGGTCGAGGCGGAAGATCAACTCGTCGAGGGATGGCTCGCCGGGGATGAAGTAGCTCGTGTTGCGCACCAGCCGCGCGTGCTCGCCGTCGATCGCCTCCTGCACCTGGAACGGACCGGCGCCGATTCCGCGGAGCCGATAGCGCTCCGCGTCCTTCCCTTCGTCCGCGGGAATGATCCCCGTCTCCGGCGTCGTGACGAGCGAGAGGAAGAACGCCAGCGGCTCGGTGAGCTCGATGTCGATCGTGTACGGGTCATGGATCACGATGCCCGGCAGGCTCCGGCTGCGTCCCTCGAGCACGTCCTTCGCGCCGCGCACATTGCGCAGGATCCACGAGCCGGCCGACTTCGTCTCCGGCAGCAGCAGCCGGAGGAAGCTCTCGTAGACGTCGCGGGCCTCGAACGTGCGGCCGTTGTGGAAGCGCACGCCGCGGCGCAGGTGGAAGCGATACGTGTGTCCCTGATCGAGCACTTCCCAGCGCTCGGCGAGATCGGGGATCAGCTCCGCGCCTTCGCCGTAGCGAACGAGCGTCGCGTGTACCGCCTTGGCGATGAAGCCGAGCGCGGTCGCGGACGTGAACGCGGGGTCGAACGTCAGCTTCTGCCAGAGAACCGTGGCCGTGGTCACCGTTCCGCCCTGCGTCGGCGCCGGGAGCTGGAACCGCGACAGCTCCTGCTTGAGGAGCGTCGACTCGTGACTGAGCGTGCCGGCCATCTGGTTGAGGTCCGCGACGCCGAAGTTCGATTCCCGCGAGCCCTGGTTGATCACGTCCATCGACTTGACGATGGTCGAGCTCTCCGCGGCGAGAACGGATGTCGACTCGAGCACCGTCTGCACGAGGCCCATGATGTTCTCCATGGCCCGGCTGATGGCCCGGCTGCCGCTCTCCTGTTCGCCCATGGCGCGCTTGAGGTGCTTCGTGTAGTCGCGGACCATCGCCGCCTGCTCGCCGATCTTGCGCGAGGTCTGCGACTGCTGCTGGGTCGCCGCGGCGGTGGTCTGGACCATCTTCGTCACTTCCTCGATGGCCGACGTCGCGGCGGCGCTGCCGCGGGCCTGCTCCTCGGTCGCTCGCGCGATCTCGGAGATCGAGTTGGTGGAGCGGTCGGTGAGCTCGAGGATCTTGTCGAGGACCTGCGCCGCGCGCGCCGTGAGTCCCACACCGTCTGCCACGCGCTCGGCGCCGACGGTCATCTGCTCCGCGGCCCGCTCCACGCCGCGCTGCACGTTCTGGATCAGCGTACGGATCTCTTCGGTCGACACGGAGGTGCGCTCGGAGAGATCGCGGATCTCGTCGGCGACGACGGCGAACCCGCGCCCGCGCTCGCCGGCCTGCGCGGCGATGATGGCCGCATTGAGCGCGAGGAGATTGGTCTGGCCGGCGATGTCGTCGATGACGCGCACGATGTCGCCGATCTCCTGGGAGCGTTCCGCGAGCTCACCCAGAGCGCTCTTCGCCTCGTCGACCGCGACCTGGATCTTGTGCATCCCGTCGACCGTCCCCTCCACGGCGGAACGTCCTTCGTTCGCGGCGTCGGTCACGTACCGGGCCAGCTCCGTCGACTGCCGCGCCGAGTTCCGGATCTCCTCGGTGGTCGCATTCATCTCCACCATCGAAGCGGCGGTCTCGGTGGCGAACGAGGAGAAGCTCTCCGTGTTCGCCGCCACTTCATTGATCGAGGCGATCATCTCTGCGATCGCCGATCCGGTCTGCTCGACGAACTCGGCGAGCGTGTCGGCGATGCGGCCCACTTCCTCGATGGACGCGGACATCTCCAGGATCGAGGTCGAGGTCTCTTCGGCGTTCGCGGAGAGCTCTTCCATCGAGCGTCGGACGTTGTTGATCGATTGATCGATCTGCGTGACCGAGGCGGTGGTGGATTCGGTGGAGGTGAGCTGTTCGGTTGCGCTGCGTGCCAGGACGCGGGAGCGACCGCTGATCTGATCGCTGGCGCGGGTGACGTCCGTCGCGAGTTGCCCGAAGCGGCGGATCGTGCGCTCGAGGTTCGTGACCAATCCCCGCATCGCGGCGGACATGCGCAGCGACTGCGTCTGCGCCACGATGTCTCGCGCGGAGAGTGTCAGGTCCCCGCTCGTGATGCGGTCGATGAGCGCGATCACACCCTCGCGGCGCAGGATCACCCGTCTGAGCCAGTAGTTGAAGAAAATCACGGCGACGGCGCAGGCGGCGGCGCCGGCGAGCAGCGCTTTCCACCAGAACGCAAACGTGATCCCCGGAATGAGCCAGAGAAAGACGGCAAACAGCAGGAGGCAGGCAACAATGAGGACCCACATCTGTTGAGTCCGGCCGAAGTGGCTCATCTGCATAGAGTTCCCGACGCCGGATGCTAACATGAGTGCGGTTGGCGGTTGACGGGTGACGAGGTAGGAGCGCTGGCGCGACCGCGCCCCTCTCCCCCGCCAACCGCCAACCGCCAACCGCCAACCTCGCCGTCGTGACTGACTACTTCTCCTCCCGCCGCGCTCTTGTCGACCTCTTTCTGGCCGAGTTGCGGCCGAACGCGCCGGCGCCACTCGACGCGCCGCTGCGCCGTTCTCTCGGGTCCGCGGGGAAGCGCGTGCGTGGAGTCCTGACTCTTGCGGTGGGGGAGGCGATGGGCGCGAAAGCGGAGCGGCTCGTGCCGGCGGCGGCGGCGATGGAGATGATTCACGCGTCGTCGCTGATCCTCGACGACCTGCCGGCGATGGACGACGCGTTGCTGCGCCGCGGCGCGCCGACGCTGCATCGCGAGTTCGGAGAAGACCTCGCCATCCTCTCCGCGGTGGCGTTGCTCAATCACTCCTACGGTCTCATCGCGCAGGCTCATGCGGAATGCTCCCCGCGGCGGTGGCCGATGCGGGAGGTTCTCGATCGCGTCGTCGATGCGGTTGGCTGGGACGGGACGATCGCGGGCGAGGCGGTGGATCTCCACAGCGAAGGATCGTCGCTCGACTTCGACACGCTCGAGTTCATCCACTCCCGGAAGACCGGCGCGCTCTTCGTCGCCGCCGCCGCGGTCGGCGGCATGCTCGCGAACATCCATTCCGCGCCGCTGCAGCGCATCGAAGTCTTCGCCAAGAACCTCGGTCTCGCATTCCAGATCACCGACGACGTCCTCGACGTCACCTCGAATCCCGAGACCCTCGGCAAGGACGTCGGAAAGGACGAGCAACGCCTGACGTTCGTCAAGCTCGCGGGCGTGGAAGGCGCGCGCAAGCTGAGCGTGGAGCTCGTCGAGACGTCGCTCGCGGCCATCGACCCGCTGGGCGCGGCGGCGAAGCCACTCAGGGATCTGGCGGTGATGGTGCGGGATCGGGTCCGGTGAAGGCCGAGGGCGGAAGGATGAGGGCCGGAAGGATGAAGGCGGAACGGTCCGGAATCAACGATCAGCGCGATCGCGAGTCTCCTGCCGGATGATCTCCTCGATCCGCCGCGCGGTGTCGCGCTGCCCGCTGCGCCCCGCCTTGGCCGCGATCAGACGGCGCCGTGCGACATGTCCCAGGTGGGCCTCGATCGCCTCACGGGTGACTTCGGCGATCGTGATTCCGCGGCGATCGGCCTCGTGGCGCAATCGGGCATCGAGATCGTTCGGCAGCTTCACCGTAGTCCGTTTCACGGTATGCCAGCATACCGAGAGCCGGTGAGGGCGGTCAAACCGATCGAATCACGTTGGTCGCGCCTTCGGGTCCGTGGCGGGAGTCATTGCGGGCGCTGCAATCGGTCCCGGCGACGCGGATTTGGCTGCGGTTCCGGCCGTGACCGCCAACGTGGCGGTCGACGAGGAGGTGGCCGACGCGACGAGTCGCTGTTTCTTCGATCGACGCCGCGGTTCCGGCGACGGTTCAGCAGCGGGTGAGCAGTAGACTTGTCGCATGTCATCGAAATTCATCGGTGAGAACCTCGGCAGCGACACGACGAAGCAGCTGATCGCGGAACGGGGCAACGACCTGGTGCAGGCGATGTGGGCGTACCGCAAGGAGAACCTGATCGAGGTCTACCGCACTTGCAGTGAAGAAGAAGCGTGGGGCACGTTCACGACGATGTGCGCCGGGGGACAAGTGCGGCTCGACCTGAAAAACATCAAACCACCGGAGGAGCAGGTCGTGCAGCAGGTGGGCAACAACGAGACGTGGTTCCAGAAAAGCAGCGGTGTCGATCCGCGTGTCCTGATGCTGCAAAGCTTGGGTCTCACGAACCAGGCGCCCCCCAAACCGCGAGAAGTCGTCGAATACTCGAGGATCCCGACGCAGCTCAAGCTCGACGGACATCAGCTCAAGGTGTGGATCAACCTCAAGTACACCTCGCCCGGGAGCGGACTTCAATTCGAGGGATTCGGCGTCGTCGTGCAGATCGGAACGCCGCTCGCAATCGTGCAGATGAATCCGCCGTTCGGGTGGCCCGTTACAAAGATTTCAGAGCTGATGTAGCGCGGTGGATGGTGCCCAGGGACGGAATCGAACCGCCGACACGAGGATTTTCAGTCCTCTGCTCTACCAACTGAGCTACCTGGGCAGGAAGCCTCTCGACGAGCGGCGCGCACGATACCAATGGCGCGCCGCGCTGGCAAGCGGTGATGTAAATCGGATGGTCGTGAGAATCATTCCTGAGGTCGTTGACTCAGGACTCAGGACTCAGGACTCAGCACCCAGCACCCAGCACTCAAGACCCGGCTCATCCGCACAAACCCGTTGACATGGCACGGGTCCGGCGTACACTCCTCACGCCGCTATTTGAGTGGCGGCCTTGCCGCCTAATCCTCGGCGCCGAGGAACGGGGGAACCAACGATGCGACGGCTTGCCACCGTCCGGGGTGAATCCAGCCAGAAGCTGGTAGGGCTTCCAGCCCGAATCCGACAGCTAACCTCGTAGGCAGCCGGAAGGCTCGGCCACGCAAACGCCGCGAAGACCTCGCGGCGTTTGTCATTTCCCGCCAAAGATCGCCGAGGGGCCGAGCACGAAGCCGAGACGGCTGATGCGCGGGGGTGGGATTCGCGGCGAGGAGGTTCCCTTCCACGACGCCGGTGGCGGACGTCGTATTTCCGCCGTCTTTGCAGAACCTATCCTTGGTGCTAGAGTACGACCGTTCCGAAACAGAGTTGTGTCGGCCGGGTGGATGGGATTCAAAATGTAGAACTCGGGCAACGGCGTGCCGTAATTCGTGCGCACTGCCGCGACGGATCTTTCCAGGTAAAGCCATCGCGCTCAAGCGTTTGTCGGGTTCTGGCACGTGCGGCCGAGAATCTGCACAAAGTGGTTCGTTCCCAGAAACAGGAAAGGAGACTGTATGAAACGGTGCCCTCCCCTTTGGTATCGCGCGGCTTTTGCCGCCCTGCTCGTTTCGCTGATGGCCGTCAGCGCATTCGCGCAGATTCAGACAAGTACGTTGTTCGGCAATGTCGTCGGCAACGATGGAGCTGCCCTTCCGGGCGTCACGGTGACGCTCACGGGTGTTGGTGCTCCCCAGACCACCGTATCGGACGCGCAAGGGCGCTTCCGCTTCCCCAACCTCTCCCCTGGTACGTACACCCTCAGGGCTGAGCTGGCCGGATACGGCACGGCGACGCGCGCGGGGCTCAACGTCCGTCTCGGCTCCAGCCCCGACGTAACGCTGACCCTGAACCCGTCGGTGGCTCAGACCATCACGGTCACGGCCGAGGCTCCGCTGCTGGACGTCCGCAGGACCGGCACGGGTGCGACCATGACCAAGGTCGAGCTCGAGGCCGTTCCCAGCGGCCGCGACCCGTGGGTCATCCTCCAGCAGACCCCGGGCGTGCTCATCGACCGCGTGAACGTCGGTGGCAACGAGTCCGGCCAGCAGTCAAGCTTCACCGGCAAGGGTGCCACGACCGACCAGACGGCGTGGAACGTCGACGGCGTCAACATCACCGACGTCGGCGCGCTCGGCTCCTCGCCGACCTACTACGACTTCGACTCGTTCGAGGAGATGCAGATCGCGACGGGTGGCTCCGACCCACGCATCCAGACCCCGGGCGTGCAGGTGAACATGGTCACCAAGCGCGGCACGAATGACCTCTCCGGGTCGGCCCGCTACTTCACGACCAGGAACGCCTGGCAGTCGGATCCGTCGATTCCCAGCGAAGCGGCGAGCTACCTGTCGGTCGTCAACGAGATCGACGACATCTACGACATGGGCATCGAGGCCGGCGGCCCGATCATCCGCGATCGTCTCTGGCTCTGGGGAGCCTACAGCGAACAGCAGATCGATCTGCTCCAGGCCTCCAATACGATCCACCTCAGCGACAAGACCACCCTCGAGACATTCAACGGCAAGCTGAATGCGCAGCCGCTGGCGGCCAACAGCCTCAGCGTGGTCGGCATGCTCGGCAACAAGATCAAGATCGGCCGCAACGTCGGTCCGACCCGCCCCCAGGAAACCGGTTGGAACCAGGACAGCAGCTACGATGGCCCGACCATGTGGAAGATCGAGGACACGCACGTGTTCAGCTCGAACTTCTACCTGACCGGCCTCTACTCGGAGGTCGAGGGCGGCTTCCAGCTGATCTCCGACAATGGCCAGGGCTGTAACGACATCGACTGTGGTCTGTCCGGCCTGCCGGCGACCTGGAACTTCAGCGACGCGGCCATCGGGAACCTCCCGGCGGACGGTCTTCCGCACAACAGCTACTACAACTACTACACCGAACGTCCGCAGGAGCAGATGCGTCTCGACGGCTCGACCTTCTTCAACACCGGCGCGCTGTCGCACGAGCTGAAGTTCGGGATCGGCAGCCGTGACGCGGACGTTCGCTCGATCTCTGCCTGGCCGGGCAACCAGCTCGTTTTCCTCGGCGTCAACGACGCCTTCTACGGTGGCGCCGCCCCGGGCGAGCACTCGGTCCAGATCAACCGCTTCTCGGACTTCAGGTACAACGTCCAGTCCACCGACTTCTATGTTGGCGACACGATGCTCCTCGGTAACCTGACTCTCCAGGTCGGTCTCCGCTGGGACAGCCAGGTTGGCAGCATCTATGGCGGTGTCACGCCCGCCAATTCGGTGGCCCCAGAGTTCTTCCCGTCCATCACCTATCCCGACTCGGAGGAGCTCGAGTGGGACACAATCTCGCCTCGGATCGGCCTGACGTATGCGCTCGGCGCCGACAAGAAGACCCTCCTCCGCGCGGCGGCCAACCGGTACGTCGAACAGATGGGTGGCTACATGGTTTACGGCACGTCGCCGGCGGCGTACAGCTACACCTACCACTTCTTCGATGACGTGAACGGCAACCTGCGCGCCGACCCGGGCGAGATCCGCGGCGGCGTGTACGGCTTCCTCGGCCTCGACCCCTACAACCCGAGCACGCCCGTTCGCCGCTGGGACTCCAATCTCGAAGCGCCCCACACCGACGAGCTCCTCTTCGGGTTCGAGCGTGAGATCTTCGCCGACTTCGTCTTCGGCGCGACCGGCACTTACCGCAAGATGCACGACTTCGTCGAGCTGGCCCCGGAGAAGACTCGCGGAGCGGGAGACTTCTACACCTCGGCCGACTTCGAGCAGGTCGGCACGGTCAGCGGCACGGTCCCCAACGGTGGACCGTCCTACAGCAACATCCCGTACTACGACTACATCGATGGTCCTCCGACCTATTACGCCTTCCGCAACCGCCCCGGCTACGGGCAGACGTACAAGGGCCTGGAGCTGATGGCCACCAAGCGCATGTCCAACCGCTGGATGATGCGTGGCAGCTTCACCTGGCAGGACTGGACGCAGGACATCGATGACGACGGCGTCATCGATCCGACGCGCGTTCGTGACGGCGGTGTGTGCGGCAACTGCGATGGCGGCATCGTCTCGCAGGGCTCGGGTACGGGCTCCGGCGCCAAAGGCGGCATCTACATCAACTCCAAGTGGGCCTACAACGTGACCGGTGCCTATCAGATCCCGGTCATCGAGACCTCGCTCGGATTCAACCTCACGGGCCGGCAGGGGTACCCCACTCCCTACATCCACCGCGTCTCCACGAGCAGCGGCTTCAAGCCCGTCCTCGTGGTGGACGACATCGACGCCCACCGTCTGCCCAACTTGATGAACCTCGACCTGCGCCTGGCGAAAGACCTTCGCTTCGGGCCGGTCGGCTTCACGGTCTCGGCCGACGTATTTAACGTCCTCAACCGCAACACCGAGCTCCAGCGCAACGTGACGTCGAACAGCGCTTTCCGGACGCAGCAGAATCGCATCTTCGAGCTGCTGTCGCCGCGCGTCATCCGCCTCGGCGCTCGCCTCACCTTCTGATTCGGCAAGGGTTGCCGAGACTCGAGACCGCCGGGGGAAACTCCGGCGGTCTTTTTTTGCGCCCCCAATGCTGAGCAGAGCGAAGCATCAGCCCTCACGACCCGGGTGCCGTTGACCAATCCCGAGAGGGTTCCGTTGGCCCTTCGTCGCTACCGCTCCTTCAGGGTGCGAAACCCTTGGAAGACGATCGCCGGCGGGCGCGTTCTTTCCCGTGGTTCGTTTCCCGATCACAGGAGGATTCATGCGTAGATTCATCACACTAGTGACCGTCGCGCTCTCGCTGCTCGCGACGGTGGCGATCTCGGCTCAGGTTCGCGGCAAGGCACGCCTGCAGGGCATCGTGACCGAGCAGGGCAGCGGCAAAGCGGTCGACGGCGCCACGGTCACGGTCGCCCCGTCGGATGGATCCACCGCTCCGATCGTCGTCAAGACGAACAGCAAGGGACGCTGGTCCGCCCTCGGCCTCACAGGAGGCCAGTGGAACGTCGACATCGAGGCCAAAGGCTACCAGGTCAGCCGCGGCGCGGTGAACGTCAGCGAAGTGCAGATGGTCCCGCCGATCAAGACCGAGCTGACCCCCGAAGTGCAGCAGGAGGAAGAGCCGGCTACCGTCAACACCGGTGGCGTGCCCCAGGAGATCGTCGACGCCGTGAACCTCGGCCAGGAGCTGATGGCCGCGGAAAAGTACAAGGAAGCGATCGTCGAGCTCGAGAAGGCCCTCCCGGCGCTCCCGGACAACATGGGACTCAAGCAGGTCACCGCGCAGGCCTACTACAAGGCCGGTGAGCTGACGAAGGCGATCGCGATGCTCGAGGTCGTCACGGCTTCGCCGGAGTCGAACAACGGCATCGTCCTCCTGCTGACGAACCTCTATCTGGAGAACAACCAGCTCGACGAGGCGAAGGCGCGCCTGGCCACGCTGCCGGCCGATGCCATCACCGACCCGACCGTCTACATGAACATCGGCATCCTGTTCCTCAACAAGAACAACCCCGCCGAGGCAGTGACGTATCTGACCAGCGCCGTCGACATGGACATGACCCGCGCGGACACGCTGTACTACCGCGGTCTCGCCTACCTGCAGCAGAAGAAGACGACCGAAGCGAAAGTGGACTTCGAGAAAGTGCTCGCGCTTGGCAGCCCCGACTCGCCGCATATCGAAACTAAATGCAAGACGGAGACGGACCAGGTTGTGTGCAAGACGCGACTCGTTGACGAGTCCGCGGTTTTCGTCCGCGACGCCAGACAGCTCGTCGACAGCTTGAAGTAACGGATGGAGTGCGGCGGCCCTGCCGCACTGGCTACCGGCCACCGGCCACCGGCCACTGGCTACCGGCCACTGACTGCCGCCGCACTCCATAAAAACCAGATGAGAACGAGACTCTTCGCGACGATCGCCGCACTTCTCTCCCTCGCTTCGTGCGGTAGGTTCGCCGGCATGACGCCGTCGAAGTCGACGCCGGTCATCCTCATCTCCATCGACACGCTCCGCTCCGATCGCCTTCCGGCGTACGGCTACACGGGCGTCTCCACGCCGCATCTCGATGCCCTGCGCAAGGACTCGATCCTCTACCAGCGTGCGTACAGCCACTGTCCACTCACGCTGCCGTCGCACGCGAGCATGTTCACGGGCCTTCTTCCGTCCGAGCACGGCGTGCGCGACAACACCGGCTATCGCATCGACGCGAAGACGCCGATGCTGCCGGAGCTGCTCGAGAAGAATGGCTACGCGACCGCGGGCGCGATCTCCGCGTTCGTGCTGCGGCGCGAGTCGGGCATCTCGCGCGGCTTCGAACATTACGATGACGAGACCGAGGCGCTGAATTCGACTGCCGCGATCGGCATGGTGCAGCGGGCCGGGAGCGACACGATCGGGGCCGCCCAGCGGTGGCTCGACAAGAATCAGAACGATCCGTTCTTCCTGTTCGTTCACCTCTACGAGCCGCACACGCCTTACACGCCGCCCGAGCCGTTTCTTTCCCGATACAAGGACCGCTACGACGGAGAGATCGCGTACACCGATCAGCTGATCGGTGACTTCATCGCCGATCTGCGGCAGCGCGGCCTCTACGACAAGGCCATGATCATCCTCCTGTCCGATCACGGCGAAGGCCTCAACGATCACGGCGAGGAAGAGCACGGCGTCTTCCTCTACCGCGAGGCCATCCAGGTCCCGCTGATGGTGAAGATGCCGAAGAGCGCAAAGGGCGGCGCGACCGTGGAGGCGCCGGTGCAGCTCATCGACGTCTTCCCGACCATTCTCGAGCAGACCGCCACGCCCGGTCCGAAACTCCCGAACAACGCCCGCTCGCTGCTGGCCTTTCTGGAGAGCGACGCGCCGTCGCGCCCGATCTATTCCGAGACCTACTACCCCCGTCTCCATTTCGGCTGGAGCGATCTGCACTCGCTCATCGACGGCGACCATCACTACATCCGCGCTCCGAAGCCGGAGCTCTACGACGTCGTGAACGACCCTGGGGAAACGAAGAACGTGCATGACGAGAACCGCCGCGTGACGTTCCGCATGCGCCAGACCATCGAGCCACTTGTGAAGAAGGCCAGCGCTCCGGCGGCCATCGATCCGGAGGAGGCGGCCAAGCTCGCGGCTCTCGGCTACCTCGGCTCGGCCGTCTCGACGAGCGACGACGAGATGCTGCCGGATCCGAAAGACACCATCGACACGTTCCGCCAGATCAAGGTCGCGTACACGCTCTTCCGCGAGCAGAAGATCGACGAAGCGTTGAAGGTCGCCGACGAGCTCCTGGCCGCGAACGATCGCCTTGTCGACATCTGGGACCTGAAATCGAAAGCGCTCAGCAAGCTCGGTCGGAACGAAGACGCGATCGACGCCGCGCGGGAAGGGCTCAGGCGTCAGTCGAACAACGTCGGGCTGCTTCTCATCGTCGCGAATCTGTCGATCCTCACTGGCAATCTCGAGCAGGCCGAGCAGCACGCGGAGTTGCTCGCGAAGACGGAGCCGGCCAGCTCGCACGAGATCCTCGCCCGCGTGGCCGCACAGCGTGGCGACTACGACAAGGCGAAGAAGGAAGCGGAGATCGCCATCAAGGAATCCCACGACCCGGCGAAAGGTCTCATGACCCTCGGCCTCATTCACAAACAGCAGGGCGAGGTCGAGCCGGCGCTGCAGTACATGGACGACGCGCTGCAGGCGCTGGCCCGCAAGAAGAATCAGAACATCCCCAACCTGCAGCTCTACCGCGGCGATCTGCTCGCGCGGCTTGGCCGCACTCGCGAAGCGGAGGTGGCGTTCCGCGCGGAGATCGCCGAGTATCCGACGACACCCGAGGCGTACGGCAGTCTGATCCTCCTGCTCTCGAGCGAGGGTCGTGTGGACGAAGCGACGAAGCTCGTCTTCGAGCTCGTCGAGAAGGCGCCATTCCCGCCGTCGTACGTGACCGTGTCGGAAACGCTGAAAGCGATCGGCGACGACCGGGGAGCGACGTATTGGGCGGTGCAGGGACTGAAGAAATATCCGAAGCACCGCATCCTGCGCGATCTCTCCGGGCCCGCCGGCGCGCGCGTCGCGACGGTGGCCGGATGATGCAGAGGGCAGGGCGCAGGGGGCAGGGCGCAGGGGGCAGGAGATCCCGCTCCAGGTTCTTCTCCTGCGCCCTGCGCCCTGCCCTCGGCGCCCTGCTGTTCCTCGCATGCGGCGGACGTGAGACCCCCGTCGAGCGTGCGCCCTCCGACATCATCCTTGTCACCATCGACACCTGGCGTGCCGACGCCGCAGGGTTCGCGGGCAATGCGAACGTGGAGACGCCGTTTCTCGACTCGCTCGCGGCGCGGGGCATCGTGTTCGCGAACGCGCATGCGCATAACGTCGTCACCCTGCCCTCGCACGCGAACATCCTCACCGGTCTCAATCCCTATCAGCACGGCGTGCGCGAGAACGCGGGCTACGTGCTCGACGAGAAGACGAACACGCTCGCCAAGCGCCTGAAGGCGCTCGGATACGCCACTGGCGCGTTCGTCGCCGCATTTCCGCTCGATCGACGCTACGGCCTCGGACAGGGCTTCGACGTTTACGACGACAACTACGGCAAAGGTCGGGCGACCCTCGACTTTACCGTGCAGGAACGACCCGCGAGCGTGGTGCTCGAGTCGGCGGCGAAGTGGTGGCGCGCGCAGGATGGGAAGAAGCGGTTTCTCTGGGTCCATCTCTACGAGCCGCACGCGCCCTACGTGCCTCCCGAGCCGTTCGCCTCGCGCTACGCGGGCAACCGCTACCTCGGGGAAGTGGCCGCCGTCGATGCGGCGCTGCAGCAGCATCTCGCGCCGCTTCTCTCCAGCGATACGACCGTGATCGTCACCAGCGACCACGGCGAAGCCCTCGGCGATCACGGGGAGCTGACCCATGGCTTGTTCGCCTACGAGGCCACGCTGAAGGTGCCGCTGCTCGTCGTCGCGTCGGGACTGGCGCCGCGCACCGAGGCCATGGCGGCGCAGCACATCGACATCGTCCCGACGGTACTCGAGGCCGCCGGTGCGCCGGCCGACCCGTCGCTTCCGGGTCAGTCGCTGCTCGGCGAGCTGGCCCCGCGCGACACGTACTTCGAGGCTTTGTCTGCGTCGCTGAACCGCGGATGGGCCCCTCTGACGGGTCTGATCCGCAATGACGCCAAGTTCATCGAGCTGCCGCTGGCCGAGCTGTACGACCTGAAAACCGATCCGGCCGAATCGCGGAACCTCTACACCGAGCGGCGCCGCGACGCTCTGGCCGCGCGTGCGACCCTGGCCGCGCTGCAGACGGCGCCCGCGCCGCCGAGCAACATCAGTTCCGAAGAGATCGAGAGACTGCGCAGCCTCGGCTACATCGCCGGCTCCGCGGCCGCGACGTCGAAACCCACGGCGGCCGACGATCCGAAGACGCTCCTGCCGGTCGACCGGAAGATGCATCGCGTCATCGACGCGTTCCAGCGCGGAGCGCACGACGAGGCGGTGAAGCTCGCTCACGAAGTGGTGGCCGGGCAGCCGCGAATGGCCACGGCGCGGGAACTGCTGGCGTTCGTGCTTCAGGAGTCGGACCGCGTGGCCGAGGCGGTGGAGGTCCTCGAGGCGATGGTCCGCGACGGGCAGGGAAGCGAGGCTACACGCGTGCAGCTCGCGCTCCTGCTCAACGAGACTCGCCGTCCCGCCGAGGCTGCTGCGCTGCTCGCCCCACTGGCCGGCACGACCGACAACCCCGACGTGCTCAACACGTATGGACTGGCGCTGGCCGACCAGGGGAAGGCGGAGGAGGGGATCGCGCAGGTGCGCCGCGCGCTCGAGCTCGATCCGAGCCATGCGCCGGCGATGCAGAACCTCGGCATCCTGTCGCTTCGCGCCGACGACGTGCCTGCCGCGGAACGTCATCTCCTTGCCGCGCTGGCGCTGAACCCGCGCCTGCCACTCTCGCTGAACTCGCTCGGAGTGGTGAAGGCCAGGCAGAATGACTTTCCGTCAGCGATCGAGCTGTGGAAAAAGGCGATCGCTCTCGACCCGAAGCAGTACGACGCGCTCTTCAACGTCGCGCTCGTCGCGACCCGCACCGGCCAGCGCGAGGACGCCCTCTGGGCGCTCGATCGCTTTGCGCGCACGGCGCCGCCGTCGCGTTACGGCCGGGAGATTGCCGAGGCGCGCGCAGCCCTGGCGCGTCTACGGTGACCCTTCTGATCTCGTCATCAAAATGAAACGCCACGCGCAGCCAATCCGCGCCACAATTCCGTAACACCACGGACAAGGAGCCTTCTGATGCAGAAGCGGATGTTCCTCGGCGCAGTCGTGGCTTCGATAGCCACGTTCGCCGCAGCCCAGCAGTTCACCGACACCGTGCAGGTCATGGTCGTCGAAGTTCCGGTGACGGTGGTGGACCGCTCGGGAAATCCCGTGACCGATCTCACGGAAGCCGACTTCGAGGTCACCGACGACGGGAAGAAGGTCAGGCTCGTCGGCTTCGAGACCATCGACATGTCGAAGCTCGCGGTCGGCGACAACGCCACGCCGCTGCCGCCGCCGGCATATCGCAATTTTCTTCTGCTCTTCGACCTTGCCAACTCCTCGCCCGGCACGATCGGGCGCGCGCAGTCCGCGGCGAAGGAGTTTGTCAATTCGCAGATCGGGCGCCGCGATCTCGCGGCCGTGGCCACCTACACCGTCGAGCACGGGCTGCAGATCGTGACCAGTTTCACGAGCGACCAGGCCATCCTCGACCACGCCATTACCACCCTCGGCGCTCCCGCCTACTTCAAGGTCGCCGATCCGCTGCGCATCGCGCTGCCCTCGCCGCTGACCGCGAACATGGTTCCCGAGAGAGAGATGACCCGCGCGGAAGAGACGCCGGCGGCAGCCGTCCTGGAGAACCTGACTCAGTGGAGCGACCTGTCCGTCCGCGCGAACGATCAGGATCTCCGGGGCCGTCTTCGCAAGCAGTTCGGCACGTTTGCGAACCTCGCGCGCATGCTCGACGCATTGCGCGGCCAGAAGCAGGTCATTCTGCTTTCCGAGGGATTCGATCCGCGTCTGGTGCAGGGGAGGCAGGATCTTTCGGCGCAGGCGACGCAGCAGCAGAACGATGCCGTGGCCCGCGGGGAGATCTGGACGGTCGACAGCGACGAGCGTTTCGGCTCGGCGCAGTCGGCCAGCGACATCGACCGGATGGCGCAGCTCTTCCGCCGGTCCGACGTCACGCTGCACGCGATCGACATCAAGGGTCTGCGCAGTGACGTCGATGCATCCAGCGGGGCCCGGAGAAACTCGAACGAGGCCCTGCACCTGATCGCCCGTCCGACCGGCGGTTCGGTGTTCCAGAACGCCACCGATCTCACCGAGAACTTCGCGAAGCTCCTGAGACAGCAGGAGACCCTCTATCTCCTCGCATTCGAGGCTAAGGCCGACAAGCCCGGCAAGTTTCACACGGTAAGAGTGAAGGTGTCCGGCGCGAGAGGGGCGAAGGTCACTCACCGCTCCGGCTACTACGAGTCGTTGCCGAAGTCCTCGCCGATCGAGCAGACGCTCACTCTGGCCGACATCATGATGACCGACGCGGACGTGAAGGAGGTTCAGCTCTCCGTCACCGCGATGCCGCTGCCCTCGAAGAGCGGTGGTGCGCGCCTGCCGGTCGTCGTCGAGCTTCCGGGCGACGCGCTGCTCCGAGACGTGACCGGCAACGGCGTTACCGCGAACATCTTCGTCTATGCATTCGACGAGGAGTACCAGATCCAGGACTTTCTCCAGCAGCGCATCGGTCTCGATCTCGTGAAGAGCGGCGCTGCTCTGCGCGGCGCGGGTCTTCGCTACGTGGGGATGCTCACCGTGCCGCCCGGCAGATACGCGGTGAAGGCGCTGGCCCGAGTGGAGGAGACCGGCCGGGTCGGCTTCCTCCGCACCGACATCGACGTCCCGGCGACGAAGGGTCCGGCCGTGCTGCCGCCGGTCTTCGTCAGCGACCGGCCGGGCTGGATCAACGTGGCAGCGCCGGGGAGCGGCGCGAGCGCCGTGGACGCGTTCACCGCCGCGGGGAGAGCATTCGTTCCCGACCGCAACGCCTCGATGAAGAGCGATGGTGCGTATCGCGTCGCTCTGTTTCTCCACGAGACGCCGTCGGAGAGTCTCGAGATCACGCCCCTGATCGTGGGTTCAGACGGCAGCACGCAGGCTGCCCCGCTGTCGCTCGTCGGCCGCACGCAACCGGACTCGGAGGGTTCCTCCAAACTCCTGTTCGAGCTCCGGCCGGCCGATCTCGCGGCGGGCGACTACAGGCTCCAGCTCACGGTCAAGCCGAAAGACGGGCAGATCTCCGTCGTCGACGTGCCTTTCCGGATCGAATAAGTCGGCACGGCCGGCAGCGCTGGTTGCTCCTGAAGCTGCGGAGACAGCGAAGGATCTTCCATCTAGACGGGAAGAGCCCATTCCACCCGGAGTGATGACGTTCGCTATACTTGCCTCGATTGCATAACGGCGTCTCTGAATTCGAGCAGCGCATCGGCTACACGTTCCAGCGGCGCGAAGTGTTGCGCCGTGCGCTCACGCACAAGTCGTACTCGCATGAAGCCAAGGAGCTCGACGTCCGCCACAACGAGACCTTCGAGTTCCTCGGAGACTCCGTTCTCGGCTTCGTCGTCGGCGATCTCCTCTTCCACCACTTCCCGCACCTCGATGAAGGTGCGCTCTCGAAGATGAAAGCGCATCTCGTCAGCTCGGCGAGCCTCGCCGAGAAGGCGCACCAGTACGGAATGGGCGAAGTGATCCTCCTCGGCGTCGGCGAGGAGAAGACGGGAGGACGAAAGAAAGACTCGCTGCTGGCGAACCTCTTCGAGGCGATGATCGCCGCGGTCTATCTCGACGGTGGCGTCGATCCCGCGCGCGAGCTCATCGTCCGCTCATTCGCCGACGACATCGCGCGTATCGACCAGCAGGATCTGCTCTTCAGCGACTTCAAGACCGCGCTGCAGGAGATCGCGCAGGGCCGCGGGCTGCAGTTGCCCGAATACCAGGTGGTGGACGAGGTGGGGCCCGATCACAGCAAGACGTTCATCGTGGAAGTGCGGGTGGGCAGCCTCACCGCGCGCGGCGAAGGATCGTCCAAGAAGGAGGCGCAGCAGCAGGCCGCGCGTGCCGCGTTGCTCGAGTTCGCGGCGAAATATGGGTGATCGCGCGCAGAGAGGCTGGAAGCGGTGGGCCGTCGTCTTCTGCGCCTCTGCCCTCTGCGCTCTGCTTCTCGCGACCGCCGCCCCCGGGCAGCGCACCGACCTCGACCGCATCCAGACCGACATCTCCCGCATGCGCGCACGTCTCGACGAGGTGCGCCGTCAGGCGCAGTCGGCTGCACGCGAGCTGGAAGAGGTCGAGCTCGAGCTCGGCATCCGCACGAACGAGCTCGAGCTCGCCACGGAGGCGGAAGCGCGGCTCGCTTCCGAGCAGCAGGCCATCGAAGCGCAGATCGCCGCGCTCCTGCCGCGCATTGCCCGGCAGAAGGCCGACCTCCGCAAGCGTCTCGTCGCCCTCTATCGTCTCGGCGGACTCAGTTACGTCCGGATGTTTCTTGCTCTCGAAGAAGACCAGAACCCGGTCGAGGCGATGTCGATGCTCGGCTATCTCGTCACGCGCGACTCCCGGCTCGTGACGCGATTTCAAACGGCGCGCGCGCAACTCGCGACCCGGCGCCAGCAGCTTGCGGAGCGGCAGTTGCGGCTGCGGCAGACGCGCATGGTCGTCGAGGAGCGGCGTCGCGCCGTCGTCGCCGCGCGCGAGCGCCAGCAGCGCGTCGTCGCGCGTTTGCGAAGCGAGGAGAGTGGGACCGCGGCGCAGCTCGCGGCGCTCGAGGAGAAAGCGCGGCGCCTGCAGCGACTCGTTGACGTCTTGTCGCGGCAGCAGCGCGGCGAGATGACCACCATCGACGTTCGCAGCGTGCAGGGCGCGCTCGCATGGCCGGTGCAGGGAACGATCATCGAGCGCTTCGGCCGTCAACGTAACCCGAAGTTTTCAACCTTCACGGTCAACAACGGCCTGAAAATCGAGGCAGTTCCCGGCAAACAGGTCCGTGCGGTCTTCCAGGGAACAGTTCTTTTTTCGCAGTGGTTCAAGGGATACGGGAATCTGATCATTCTCGATCACGGCAATCGCGTGTTCACGTTGTACGGGAACCTCAAGGCGCCGGCCGTCGCCGTGGGCGACCGGATCGCGACCGGCCAGCCGATTGCAGGGGTGGGCGAGAGCGAGGATGCGAGCTCAGGGCATCTCTACTTCGAGGTGCGCCAGGACAACAAACCGGAAGACCCTCAGAAGTGGTTGCGCTGATGACGAAAAAAAGAATCTTCTTCCTCTCCCTCTCCGTCGCCCTCATGGTTACGCTGCTGGCCGGTGCCTTGTTCGGCCAGTCGTCGCAGAAGACAAACGTCTACCGCTATCTGAGCATCTTCCATGAGGTCTTCGACCTCGTGCGCAGCAACTACGTCGACACCGTCACAAACGACACCCTCATGGAAGGGGCGTTCTCGGGGGTGACCGATGCCATCGACGAGTTCAGCTACTACGTCCCTCCCGCGCAGATGAACGCATACAAGGGCTTCACGGACGTCGAGGACAACATCGTCGGCCTCGTGGTCACCAAGCGCTTCGGCTACGCGTACGTCATCGCGCCCGTGGCCGGCTCGCCGGCGGAGAAGGCCGGCATCGAGCGGGGGGACTTCATCGAGGCCGTCGACGGCGCATCGACGCAGAAAATGGCCGTTTGGCAGGTCCGCGCGGCACTGCAGAAGAACCGCCCCATGAAAGTGCAGATCCTCCGCGGCGGCGAGACGAAGCGCTCGACCGTCACCATCGAGCCGAAGTCGTTCCATCCCGTCGCCGCGACGACCGACACGATTTCCGGCGTGGCTTACGTGAAGATCCCGTACTTCGAAGAGGGCTCGGCCGCCCAGTTCCGAGCCGCGCTCGAGGACGCGCGCAAGCGCAACATCCGCAAGCTGATCGTCGACCTCCGCGGGAACGCCGGCGGGTCGGTCGAGGAAGCGATCACCGCCGCGGACGACCTGCTCACCAGCGGCCTGATCACGGCCCTCGAAGGACGTAAGGTCGAGCCGAAACGCTGGCAGGCCGACCGCGATACCGCGTACGACGGCGAGCTCTACGTCCTCACCGATGCCTCCACCGCGTCCGGTGCCGAGGTTTTCGCGGCCGCGATCGGCGGGAACGACCGCGGGAAGGTCGTTGGCGTGACCACGTACGGAAAGGCGATCGTCCAGAAGTTCATCAACCTGCCGAGCGGCGGCGGCGTCCAGATGACCGTCGCCCGCTACACGACTCCCGATCTCGAAGCGATCACCGACAAAGGGATCAAGCCCGACGTGGTGGTCGACCTCTCGTCGCAGTCGATTCAGGACCCGGACGGCAAGCGCATCGACGAGGAGGAAGACCTGATCCTCGACAAGGCCCTCGAGCTTTACGGCGTGACGCGCGAGGTGGAGAAGAAGGCGGCCTAGCCAGGCCGGCACGGCCGGCTGCGCTGGTTGCTGCGCCTTCCGGCACGTTCATGGATGGAGTCGACGGCCGCCGCTTCAGGCGGCGCAGCGCGCCTGAGATTTCTGCCGCCAGGCTCCTACCGTCGCTTCCATGAGGGTGTCATCCTGAGCCGCGGAGAGGGCGAAGGACCTTCTCCGTTGCGTGCTGGACATACGACCGAGGCGAGAAGTTGAATCACTACAAGCGTATCCCTTCCCTGCGGGAGGTCGTCATCGTGTCGCACGGCGAGCGCCGCGTGGAGGTCTGGTCTCGATCCGAAGAGGACCGCTGGCAGATGGCGCGCTTCGGCCCCGCGGGGAGCGTGCGACTCGCGGCCATCGATGCGGAGCTTCCGCTGGACGAGGTCTATCTCGATCCGCTGACCGCCTGAATCGCACTCAGGCATTCGGCGTGATTCTCTCGATGCGCTGCGGTCGAATGACGCCTGACGTTTTACCGAGTACGGGAAGCCGGAGCCGGCGTTCGTGCGGATGGTGTGAGCGAGCTCCTTCGCGCCGCGAAGTCATGCTCGGAAGGACACGTCTGTAGCCGGTATACTGCCCGCCGTCGTATGGCCAAGCGACCGAGATTCCGCATCCCGCCGACCCTCGTCCTTCTCTTCGGGATGATCCTCGCGGCGCAACTGCTCACCTACGTTCTGCCGCAGGGCTCATTCGATCGTGTCGAGAACGAGCACGGTCGCGAACAGGTCGTTCCCGGCAAGTACAAGCAGATCTCCGAGCCGCGATTGCCGCCGTGGGCGGCGTTTACGGCGGTCCCGCGAGGATTTGCGGCGGCGCAAGAGATCATCTTTTTCATCTTCATCGTCGGCGGTGCATTCGCCGTGTTTCGCGCCACGGGTGCGGCGGACGCGCTGATCGCGTTCTTGCTCGAGCGCATGCGGAACGTGCCGGCGCTGCTCATCGCGGGCGGCATGTTCGTCTTCGCAGTCGGTTCGGCGACGATCGGCATGGCCGAGGAGTATCTGCCGTTCGTGCCGATTCTTCTGGCGCTGTGTGTCGCGCTCGGGTATGACGTCGTGACGGCGATCGGCATCCTTTGCATTGGCTACGCCACGGGGTACGGCGCGGCTCTGATCAATCCCTTCACAGTCTTCGTCGCCCAGGAGGTTTCCGGCCTGCCGCCGGGATCGGGTCTCGGATACCGGAGCGTGCTTCTGGTGGCCTTTCTCGGCATCGGGTTTCAACACGTGTGGGGTTACGCGCGGCTGGTGAAGAGCGATCCGACGAAGAGTCTGATGCATGGCGTGGAGAACGAGGTGGAGATCGCCGTGCCCAAAGACGTCGTCCCGAAAACGCGGGACTTCGTCGTTCTCGGACTCGTCGTTCTCGCACTCGGCGTCCTGATCTGGGGTCTGAAGACGAAGGGCTGGTATCTGATCGAGATGGGTGCCCTCTTCCTCGGTCTCACCATCGCCCTCGGCATCGTCGGACGACTCGGCGTATCGGAGACCGCAAAGGCGTTCGCGCGCGGCGCCGAGGAACTGACGACGACCGCGCTGCTGGTCGGCTTTGCGCGAACGATTCAGATCGTTCTCGATGACGGCCGCGTCATCGACACGATCATCAACGGAATCGCGCAGCCGCTGCAGATGCTCGTCCCCCACGCTGCCGCCGTCGGGATGTTCATGGTGCAGAGCCTGATCAATTTCTTCATCCCTTCCGGGAGCGGCCAGGCGTACGTGACGATGCCGATCATGGCGCCGCTCTCGGATCTGGTCGGCGTGACGCGACAGGTCGCGGTGCTCGCGTTCCAGTTCGGCGACGGGTTCACGAACATCATCGTCCCGACGAACCCGGTGCTGATGGGGATTCTCGGATTGGCCGGCATCCCGTATGAGCGGTGGCTGCGATTCGTCATACCGTTTCTGATCAAGATCGCAATCGCCGGATCGATCGCGCTGGTCATCGCCGTGTCGATCGGGTATCGGTAATCGCGCGAGAGCAACGGATCGGTTTCTCGGGTTGCTTCACGGTGCGCTCGTCACGCACGACCGCGACTTCTCGAAGGTGAATGCGCTGCGCGTGATCTCGTGATCGAAGGCGCGGAAGTGCGCGCTCCTCGTGTACTCGCGCTACAATCTTCCTGCGCATGATTGGACGGGAGGGAGCGCGCGGCTCATTTCGCACGATCGCAATCCTGGCGGCCATTCCCCTCGCGGGTCTGGCCGCTTTTTTCTTGTGGCAATGGCTCAACGGCGGCGAAACGCCGCGCGAGACCTTTCAGGAAGCGCGGCGCGCTGGTGCCATCCCGACCCTGAGCGGAGCGAATGGGGAGGGACCTGGGCGGGCGGGGCGCGAGGCAAGTGAGGCGAGCCCCGCCCGCCCAGGTCCCTCGCTCGACGCTCGGGATGACGGAGGGCCGCTCCCGCGCGTGCGTCCGAAACAGCGCGGCCGCGGCGGCGACATCGTCCTCATCATCGACGACCTCGGATTCGAAGGGCAGCCGCTCGAGCGGGTGATGGCGCTCGACGCGAACGTCAACTGCGCCATCCTCCCGAACGGCACGCGCGCTGCCGAGTTTGCCGAGGCGCTCAACGCCCGAGGCTTCGAGATTCTCGTGCACCTGCCGATGCAGCCGAGAGGCTCCGAGGCACCGGGACGCAACGCGATCCTCACCTCGATGTCGGACGACGAGATCGCCCGCGCCACGCGCGAGAACATCGACGCCATTCCGCATGCGCGCGGGGTGAACAACCACATGGGGTCGCTCGCCACGACGGACCGCCGCGTGATGACGACCGTCCTGCGCGCGCTGCCGGACGGCATGTACTTCATAGACTCCCGCACCACTGCCCGCTCGATCGCCTTCGACGTCGCCCGCGAGTTGAATGTCCGTACCGCCATGCGCAACGTTTTCCTCGACGACGAAGCCAGCGAACGCGCCGTCCGCGGACAGCTCGCCCAGCTCGCGGAAGCAGCGCAGAAGCGCGGCGTCGCCGTCGGCATCGGCCACCCCTATCCCGTGACCATGCGCGTCCTCGCCCAGGAGCTGCCCGCGCTCAAGGCACGTGGGTTCCGCCTGATTCGCGCCAGCGAAGTCGTACGATGAATGTGAGGTAGCTCACGCTGAGATCTCGCGCGGCATGACATACGTTCCAGGTCTTCGCCGGGCAGGGAGTCGCGGGATGAACGTCTTACGTGTCGGCCGCTATCGCGTGCTGCAGCACCTCGGGGGAGGAGGCTCCTCGGAGGTCTACCTCGCCGAAGACACGTTCATGCGACGGAAGGTCGCTCTCAAGGTGTTGCGCCGGCGCGATGCCAACGACCGCGAGATGCAGTATTTCGAGCGCGAGATCCGCTGCGCCTCGATGATCAATCACCCGAACATCGTCACCGTCCTCGACGTCGGCGTCGATGGCGAAGTCCAGTACATCGCCAGCGAGTACGTCGACGGCGAGACTCTCCGGCAGCGCATGCAGCAGCCCATGGAGATTACCGAGATCCTCGACGTGGCCATGGGCGTCGCCAGCGCGCTCGTCGCCGCGCACGAAGCGTGGGTCGTGCACCGCGACATCAAGCCCGAGAACATCATGCTGCGGCGCGATCACGGGGTGAAGATCCTCGATTTCGGGGTCGCCACGCTCGCGGGCGTCGGCGATGGCACCGACCCACTTCGCCGTTCGCGTATCGGTACGATCTACTACCTGTCGCCGGAGCAGGTCCGCGGCGAGGCGATCATCGACACGCGCTCGGACATCTACAGCCTCGGCGTCGTGCTCTACGAGATGCTCGCCGGCGCACCACCGTTCGCAGGTGCCACGATGATGGACATTCTCGCGAAGATCGTCGAGAAGGACGCCGCGCCGCTGCCGGCCTCCGTCCCGCTCGGTCTGCACGGGATCGTGGAGCGCGCGATGCGCAAGAGCATCTACGAGCGCACCCAGACCAGCGCGCAACTCTTCGAAGAGCTGGGCGAGCTTCGGCTCGACTTCGCCATCCGCGCGCGGGACGACGCGCGCGACTCGACAGCGGAGTCATCAAGTAGGGCTGGAGATTTGCGATCTTCACTGAATACCGAGAGTGCGTTTCGACGTGATCCCGACATCCGGTGCCGCTGACGCGGCACCCCTCCTTGCATTCCTTTCCGGGGGTCGCTCGCTGAGCGCTCGCACCCCCGGCTACCGTCTGGCTACCGCTCCGCGGCACAGGATCCGGCCGCTTCACATCGGCGTAGACCGTACGGCGCTGCCCTCGGAAGGGCAAAACTCCGACCGGCGGGAAGTCTTTCAACAGTCGGAGAGAGGTATCCTCAGAGCCTCTGCCGCATCGATCATGCCTCGGTCATAGGCGGCAAGGTGCAGGTCCATCCCTTGATCTCGCAGAAACAACAACGTCGCTAGGTGGAGTGCATGATCATCGATCTTCCCGGGATTTCGACAATTCGTCGAGGATCTCCGCCAGGGGAGCGACCGGTTGCCTGGCTCTCAGCGAATCGCGGACGACCGGCGGAGTGATCCATCCTTTTCTCACAGCCTCGGCGATCACGGCGTCCGTCACCGATTCGCTCCGGCCGGGACGAGGTGCGGTGATTTCTGCCACGACCCGATCGCGATCCGTCACGAGTACGGTCTCTCCTTCGGAGGCAATGCGGATGTACTCGCTCAGCTTGTTCTTGAGAATCTTGATTCCAACAGATCGCACGAAATCAAGGTAGCGACGTAGTGGCTACCTGTCGACGATGCGGCTTGTGGTCTTGCTGAGGCAACCTCGCCCTCCGCGTTACCAGCAGGGATGAAGTGAGAGCCGGATACACTAGAGGAGCCGCATGCTCCTCGCGCTCTTCCTCATCGACGCCGCCGCCGGCCTCTACCTCTTTCTGCCTCTCGTCGGGCGCCGCAACGCGGGGGTGAAGTTCTACCGGATGATCTTCGTCATCGGCGGCGTGCTCGCGCTCTGCGCGAGCGTCGCGCACGCGATGGCCGGGCGTCGCGATCTCGCGCTTGCGGACTCCGCGGTCGCCGTCCTCACCGTGTTGACGTACGTCGTCCTCCGCTATCCCAAACGACTGATCTTCAAAGCCTCGGCGGGGCTGCTCGGCGCCGCGTACCTCGTCGCGGCGGTGCTCGCCTATCATGCCGCCGTGCGCCCGTCGCACATTGCCTGGAGCATCGCCGGTGCCCTCGCCTCGACGGCGCTCCTCGGAAGCGTCAATCTGGCGATGCTCCTCGGCCACTGGTATCTCGTGGTCCGCGGGATGCCGATCGATCCCCTGAAGCGGCTGACCGTCGCCACACTCGTTGCGACGATCGCGAAGATCGCGCTCGTCGCCATCGTCATCGCGGTGGCGGGCCCGCCGGCCGTGCTGAAGGACATCTTCTTCTGGATGCGCGCGGGGTGGGGCCTCCTCGGACCGCTGGCGCTCTATCCGATGGTCTGGGGCACCGTGAAGATCCGCTCCACGATGGCCGCCACGGGAATCCTCTACGTCGACGTCGTGGCGGTGGTCATCGGCGAAGTCCTTGCCGGTTGGCTGTCGGCCCTTGCGCACGTGCCGCTTTGATGTCCAGCCGCAGGGAACGGAAGGTGGAGAAGAGGTCAGCACCGAGCCCTCGCCACCGCTCTGCTAACATTCCACCGCCGGTCGAATGAAATGTCACGTCGCAGTCTCCGGGGTCGTGCCGGCCGGCGCTGTAACCGGTTGCACGCGACGGTCGTCGTCTCGTGCAAGCTGGGCAGTCGGAATCAGTGCCTGCAATCGCGGTGTCGAGCCGCCGAGCGTGACCAGGGCCCGCACACCGATCGGTGGGAACGGTCACAGGGAAGGGGAGCGACGCGCGTTACTCCGTGAAGTGGGGGCGATCAAGATGCCGGTGAACGCGAAAGGGGCGAGGATCATCGCATGGCGGGAGTGACATTCGAGAACGTCGCAAAGCGCTTCGGTACGGTCTCGGTGATCGAAGGTCTGAACCTCGACATCCACGATCACGAGTTCATGGTCCTGGTCGGGCCGTCCGGATGCGGCAAGTCGACCGCGCTGCGGATGATCGCCGGTCTGGAGGAGATCAGCGACGGTAAGGTGACGATCGGCGATCGCGTCGTGAACGACCTCCAGCCGAAGGATCGCGACGTGGCCATGGTCTTCCAGAGCTACGCGCTCTACCCGCACATGACCGTGCGGGAGAACATCGAGTTCGGCCTGAAGATCCGCAAGACGCCGAAGGCGGAGATGGACCGCAAGGTCGCCGACGCTGCGGAGACGCTCGGCATCTCGCAGCTCCTCGACCGCAGGCCGAAGCAGCTCTCCGGCGGACAGCGCCAGCGCGTCGCCGTCGCCCGGGCGATCGTCCGCGATCCCAAGGTCTTTCTCTTCGACGAGCCGCTGTCCAACCTCGACGCCAAATTGCGCGTGCAGATGCGCGCGGAGATCACCAAGCTGCAGCAGCGCCTCGAAACGACCTGCGTGTATGTCACGCATGACCAGATCGAGGCGATGACCATGGGCCATCGCATCGCGGTGATGAAGGATGGGCGCATTCAGCAGGTCGGTACGCCGCTGGACGTTTACGATCAACCGGCGAACGTCTTCGTGGCCCAGTTCATCGGCACGCCGCCGATGAACTTCTTCGACGCGACGGTGACCGACGGACGACTCCAGGCAAGGAAATTCTCGATCCCTCTGCCGCCGGAGCGCAACGTGACGAACGGCCAGAAGGTGCTGGTCGGCGTCCGTCCGGAGAACATCCTGGCCGCAACCGAAGAAGGACGCGGAGAGATCGCGCGCGTGCAGGCCGTCGTCGACATCGTCGAGCCGATCGGCCACCAGGCCATCGTCCACAGCCGCCTCGGCGACGACGTTCTCGTCGCCGCCTTTGACTCCCACACCATGCCGAAAGTGGGGTCGTCGATCGAGCTCACCATCGAGCTCGAAGCCGTGCATCTGTTCGATGTGGGAACGGAACTGCGGTTATGAGGCTGCCGATCACCAGCGACCCGTGGAAGAGGCGCTCACCTTCGTTCCGCCCGTCAAACTGAAAAACAGACAGATGTCCACGCAAGCCCAGATGGAGGAGATCCGACGTCTCTCGGGCGAGCACAAGCCGGCGCCGCCGGCGGTGCCCGAGCCGGAGCGTCCGCCGTCGAAGCGCGTGACGATCGCGATGCTGTTGACGGGCCTCGTCGCGGTCACGCTGCTGCACTCGGTGCTCATGAAGCGAGTCGCCCCGCGGATGCGGGCGCGTGTCGAGCGTGAGGCGACGATTGCGGCGCGCGCGGCTGCCAAGGTGGCGACCGCTTTCGGCGGGGAAGGCGACGCTCTTCGTGCCGCGATGTCCACCTGGCAGAAGGAGCATCCGCGCGTCCAGGCCGTTCGCGTCGTGAATGTCGAGAACCACTCATTCGAAGCGAGCTCGTTCCCCGAGGATCTGGCACAGGGGAAGATGCCGCGACAGATCCAGCGCCCGGAGGAGCCGCTGTACGACCTCGGGCAGGAGCTCCGCAGCATCGAGGGCGATGGGCCCAAGGGGCGGAAACGCGAGCACGAGCTTGCAGTGTCGCGGACAGATAGCGCGGTCGTCGCCGCCGCGCCCGTGGAAAACGAAGGCGAGGTGGTGGGCTTCGCGCAGGTGAAGCTCCGTTTGGACCAAGCCGTCGAGCCGCCGAGCTTCTGGTTCGCGATGGCCTTCGCGCTGGCGCCGTTCGTCGTCGTGCTCGCGCTGTCATTCGTGATCCGGCGGGACTTGCTGCTCGCTCTGATTGCCTGCGCTCTGCTCCTGATCATGCTGTTCGCATACCGCCAGTGGGCTCTACGTGCGCTCGAGGGCGGCGCGGCCGCGGCGGAAGTCCGGTTGACCGAGTGATGACCGGGAGTGATGAGTGATGAGTGATGAGCCTCGCTGCCAAGGTTCATCACTCATCACGACACTAGTGCCCTTCTTCCGCTCCGGGCGGCGCCGCGCCGTAGACGTGGCGGTCGTGCGTCGCTAGGTCGAACGGCTGCAGCGCCGCGTTGGGCGGGTATCCGCGGTGGACGGCCTGGCAGCGGTAGCAGACGATGACGTCCTTTACGATGCGCCAGACGATGTAGTCGAGGATCGTCACCGCGAGGAGCGAGATTCCGTACGTCCACGGCACGAACACCGCGCCGACGACGACCAGAGCCACGCCGGTCGTGCGGTTGAAGTCCTTCTGAAAGTACAGCTCGTCGTGTCCACAGGCCGCGCAACGCTCGACCCTGTCGGGAGGCGCGACCACAGCCGTCGCGGCGCTGCAGTGCTCGCAGGGGTGCGGAGGCTCACCCGCGGACCGGGCGAGGCGTCGCTCGCATTGCGTGCAGAGGAAGTGGACCGAGGACATCGCCTGCTTTCAGTTTATCCCGCGCGGAGACGTGGGATCTCGGGTGATCCCGCGACGATGATGCCCAAGTGCGGTCCACGTGCGGTCGACTGTCGGATCATGCAGCGCGGTGTTACCGGAGATCCCGCGTCTACGCGCGGGATAAACTGAGAAACCGCGAGAGCCGGAAAGATCAGCGGGCCCGTTCGATGTACCGGTTGTCCACCGGGTCGACGATGATCTCCTCGCCCTCGGTGACGAACGGTGGGACCTGCACCACGACGCCGTTCTCGAGCGTCGCCGGCTTGTACGACGACGACTGCGTCGCGCCCTTGACCATCGGCTGGGTCTCTTTGATGCGCACCTTCATCGTCTTCGGGAGCTCCACGCCGATCGGCTTCTGCTCGTGGAACTGCACCTGCAGCTTCACGCCCGGATCGAGCCACGCCGCGGCGTCGCCGAGATCCTCTTCGCTGATCTCGATCTGCTCGAAGCTCTCCGTGTTCATGAAGTGATGGGCGTGGCCGTCGGAGTACATGTACTCCATCTCGTGCTGGCTGATGTAGGCCTGTTCGATGTCGTCGTTCGAGCGGAAGCGGTGCTCGAACTGGTTGCCCGTGCGCAGGTTGCGTAGCTTGGCCTGGACCATGGCCCTGAGGTTGCCAGGCGTGTGATGGCGGAACTCCATCACCTTGCAGAGGTCGCCCTCAAACACGATGACGATGCCCTTGCGGATGTCGTTGGCGTTCATTTGAATCCTTTCGCTGAAATGCGTTGCCCGTTGCCCGTTGCCCGTTCCCCGGGCATCTCCGCACGGGCAACGGGCAACGGGTAACGAGCAACGTCGGATACACTCGGCGCGAGGAGAGAAACCGTGAACGTGATTCGACTGCTCCTGGTAGGCACATTGATCCTTACGAGCTGCCGCCCCGGCCGCGAAGCCCAAACGGCGGACGCGACAGGCGATATTCCAGTCGGCGTGTACGGCGCGCTTACCGGGGACCAGGCCGCGTTCGGCACCTCGACCGTGAACGGTGTCCGCCTCGCCGCGGACGAGATCAACGCCGCCGGTGGCGTGCTGGGCCGGAAGATCCGCCTGGTCATCGAAGACGATCAGGGCAGGCCCGACGAAGCCGCCTCGGCCGTGACGAAGCTCATCACCTCCGAAAATGTGGCCGCGCTCATCGGTGAGAACTCCTCGAACCAGTCGCTCGCGGCCGCACCGATCGCACAGCAGAGCGGCGTCCCGATGATCTCCCCTTCATCCACCAATCCCGCGGTGACGGAAAAGGGGGACTTCATCTTCCGGGTCTGCTTCACCGACCCGTACCAGGGGAAAGCGCTCGCCGCGTTCGCGCGCAACGAGTTGAAGCTCGATACCGCGGCGATTCTCGTCGACAGGAAAAATGATTACTCCGTCGGCCTTGCCGGCGTCTTCCGGAAGGAGTTCGAAGGGGCGGGCGGGAAGATCGTCGCGGAGCAGAGCTACTCCGGCGGCGACACGGAGTTCCGCCCGCAGCTCACGACCGTTCGCGCCTCGTCGCCGCAGGCGCTCTTCATCCCCGGCTTCTACACCGAGGTCGGACAGATCGCGATTCAGGTCCGCGACCTCGGCATGACCATTCCCCTGCTCGGTGGCGACGGGTGGGACTCGCCCGCGGTCATCCAGATCGGCGGGAAAGCGGTCGAAGGCTCGTACTTCTCCGATCACTACTTCGTCGGCGACACGCGTCCGGTCGTGCAGAAGTTCGTCGACGAGTACCGGAGGCGCCACGGCAAGAATCCCGAGGCGACGGCGGCTCTCGGATATGACGCGCTGCAGATGTGGGCCAATGCCGCGAAACGCGCCGGCTCGATCGAGCGCAAAGCCGTGCGCGACCAGATCGCGCAGACGAAGGACTACGAGGGCGTGGCAGGAACCATCACCATGGGTCCCGATCGCAACCCGATCAAGCCGGTGGCGATGATCAAGATCGAGAACGGCCAGATGAACTTCGCCGGATGGGTGCAACCGTAGCCGGCCGGCGCGGCCGCTGCGCTGGCCAAGCCTCGGACACGATCCTGTTATCCTCCATTCGTGCGATGCCTCCTCGGACTGTGCCTGGCCGCGGTGGTAGGGGCAAGCGGGGACGGTGCCGCGCCGGATCTCTACCTCCTCGTCGATCGCCTGTTCTCGAGCGACGCCTCCGTGCGGGCGGGGGCGCGGGACGGCTTGATCGCCGCGAACGATGAGCGCATCGCGCCCGCGCTGGTCGACGCGGTGTTCTTCAATACCGCGGGGCGTGCCGAGACGGTGGCCGTGCTCGAGCATCTTCTTCGCGAGACTCACGGGACGGGGTACAAGAAGTGGGTCGAGGCGATCGGCCGGCGCGAGGACCTGATCCCGGCGCCTGGTTACGTCGCGTTCAAGTCGCGCCTTCTCGGTAAGATCGATCCGGCGCTGGCCGCTCTGCTTCGCGAAGATGCGCCGCGGCGGATTCGCGCCGAGGAGATCGTCTGGGGCGGCGTGAAGAAGGACGGCATCCCCGCGCTCGATAATCCGAAGTTCATCGATGCCTCACGCGCAACGTGGATGACGCCCGACGAGCTCGTGTTCGGTGTGGTGATCGACGGGGACGTGCGCGCCTATCCGGAACGGATCCTGGCGTGGCACGAGATGGCCAACGACCGCGTGGGAGGTCGTGCTGTATCGCTCTCCTACTGCACGCTCTGCGGCGCCGCGATCCTCTACGACGGCCACGTGTCGGACGGGAAGACGTACACGTTCGGTTCTTCGGGACTCCTCTATCGGTCGAATAAGCTGATGTACGACCGCCAGACGCAGACGCTCTGGAGTCAGCTCACCGGCGAGCCCGTGCTCGGACCGCTCGCGGCAAAGGAGCTCGCGCCGCTGCGCGCCCTGCCGATCACCGTCTCTTCGTGGCGCGAGTGGAAGAAGATGCATCCGCGGACGCGCGTGCTGTCTCTCGAAACGGGATACGAGCGCGACTACCGGCCCGGGACGGCCTACGGGAGATACTTCGCCAGTCCGGAGACGATGTTTCCTGTCTGGAAGAAGGCTCCATCGGACCTTGCGGTGAAAGACTGGGTGCTCGTCGTCGTTGTCGAGCCGTCTCGGAAAATGTATCCCGTCGATGCACTGGCCGGAGCGTCTCTCGTCCATGATCGGGTCGGGGATCGCGACGTGGTGCTCGTGGGAGAACGGGCGTTCGAGAGTGGCGGACGGCGTTTCCGGCGCGAGTCGGCCAGCCTGGTGGACACGGCGAACGAGGAGTCGTTCGCCATCACAGAAGAGGCCCTCGTCTCGGCCTCGGGCACGCGACTGCGGCGCCTTCCGTCTCACCGCGCGTTCTGGTTCGGCGCGTACGCGTTCTACCCGGGGACGCAGTTGTGGCAGCCGGACGAACAGTGAAACGGAGCGTGCAGGAGATGAGCACGAAGTACTCGGGCAAGTGGCTCGGGGAGTGTACGAAGTAATGAAGAAGGGGGCAGGGGGCAGGGGGCAGGGCGCAGAAGAACGATCACTTCTGCGCCCTGCCCTCTGCGCCCTGCCCCCTGATCTCACGGCATCCAGAAATCGCGCGGATACAGCCGGTACAGCTTCGTCTCCTCGCCTTCCGCGCTCTTCAGATATCCCTCCCACGCGTCCTGTTGCTTGTCCGGTCCGATCGTGAAGTAGATCGCGTCGAAGCCCGCCTTGGGCGAAGCCGAAGGGACGTCTTTTCCTTTCACGTCGTAGCCCGGCAGCGCGCGTCCGTACACCGCGTCCTTGCGGTCGAAGAGCATCTCGCCGAGCTTCGGGTCCTTGCGCAGCTCGAGGATCGATGACCGGAATGCGCGCACCTGCTCGGGGGGCTGCTGGTCCGCGAGATCGTTGGCGATTCCCTCCGCGCGGGTCTCGTACGTTCCCGCCGCGCGGGTCTCGCCGAAGACCTGTGCGATCGCATAGTCCGCGAGGCGCGGGTCGCGCTCGGCGGACTTCAACGTGTCGACGACGAACTTCACCGTCTGCGGGATCTCCGGCGTCCGCTCCGCGTAGTAGCCGGTGCGTCCGCTCTGCACGCTGCCGCGCAGTCCGTTGCTGTAGGCGAGTCCCGCGGCGAGGGTCTTGAGGAACACTCCGTGCGCGCCGTACCCCGCATGCAGCCGGCCGGCGAGGTAGTCGAGCTGTTTCGCCTTGTCTCCGGCATCGCTGAAGTGAACGCCCGGTACGGACGTGATGACCACGCCGCCCTTCATGTTCGGCGCGAGGAGGCCGACGTAGACCGGAGCCTTCGCCGACGGGTCGCGTGCGAGAAGGCGGGTGTCGACGAGTCCCGGGCCGGAAACTCGGGCGCCGGTCTTCTTCTGGTCTTCGAGGGACGCTGCCAGCGCCGCGATCTCCGTCGTGATGGCCTTCTGCAGGTCGGTGGATCCGACCAGCCACATGCGCGCGTCTGCCCGGTTCAGCAGGCGCTTCCGCAGCGCATCGAGTCCGGCGAGCGCCTCCGCGGGCGGTGTGAGGAGGTCGTCGCGCAGCGCGCCGACCAGATACGTCCAATCCGCTTCGAGGCTGCTGTCGGGGATCTCGATGAGCGTGAGGTCGAGGTCTTTGACGGCTTCCTTCGCGATTGCGGTCGCACTCTCGGAGAGGCCGGCCACCGTCTCCGGCTTCGCGAGCAACTCCTTCAGTTCCGCGCGCTTGCCCGTCTGTGCGGCGAGCGTCGAGAACCATTGCGCGAGCGGCGCGCGGTCGTTGCCACCGACTTCCATGAGCAGCCACCGCAGCCGCAACGCGTTGTGCGAGCGGGTGAGGAACGAGTCCGCCGCGAGGTACGCGGGTGAGCGCTGCATTCGATAGGCGGTCGCGGGATTGTTGACCCACGACTCCTCGGATCCCTGCATGGTGTTTCGCAGTCCGCTCAGCGTCTGATCGACGTAGTCCCGAATGCGGGGCAGGTTCTCCGGACGCCAGTCGGGGTGATGGAGCACCAACGACATCCACGCGATGGCGCGCTTCGCTTCCGTCGCGCCCAGCCCGCCTCCGCGGACCAGCAGCTCGACGCGGCCGGTGCGGGGGTTCGTCGAGAAACTCGCCTCGAGGCGGAAGATCTCCTTCCGCAGGCGCTCCGACATCTCCTCGTATGAGACCGGCTCTCCGTTCTCGATCACGCCGACACGCGTGAGCAGCCCGGGAAGCAGGGAGAGGTAGCGCAGCTGTGGGCCCTGAACGGAATCCGCGCGCAAAGCCACCGCGAGTGTCGCGCTGGACATGTTGTCGACCGTCGACGCGACGATCGGGATCCCGGCGACCTTCGCCTGCCTGAACTGCAGCTCCTCGTCGAGCGTCATCGGCGGGTTCTTCACGAGCTCGGGGGGCGTGATCGTCTTCGCCTCTTCCTCGATCTGCGCTGCCGCCGCGTCCTGTTCCTGCTGGTAGCGCTTCAGCGCTTCCTGAGCGTCGTGGACGGAGTAGTGCCCGACGAGGCGTTCCGTCTCGGCCTCCGCGCGGGCGACGCGCTCGGCCTCCTCGCGCTCCAGCAGCGCGGGACTGGGACGGGCGGCCGCCGCGTAGGGCGTCACGCCAGTCAGCTCCCACTTCGCGAGCGCGTCGCGCCAGATGTTCTTGCCTGACGCCACCTGCTTGCGCACCGCCGCGATCTGCGGGCCGAGCGTGACCGACTTCTTGAAATCGCTCGTGCGCTCGAGGAGAAGGAGCTGATCCATCCAGGTCGAGAAGGTGGAGCGGGCGCCCCACGCCGGTGGCGTATTGACGAGGTTCGCGAGCTGGCGCTCGGTCTCGGTGATGCGGCTGAGCACGCGCTCGTTGAGCTCCCTCAGCTCCGCGGAGCCGTCCTCGAACGCCGCCACGCGAGCCAGCTCGGCCATCACCTTCGAGCGAATCTCGGCGATCTTCTCGTTCGTCAGATTCGCGACCGCGACGTTGTCGATGATGAACGACACCGGATGCCCCTGGTCCCGCTCGATGTTCGAGAAGATGCCGGTGGCGCCGATGTCCATCACGCGCGTCTTGCTGTCGACGAAGAGCTTGTAGAGGTTCGTCGTCGAGTCCCCGGCGAACGTTTCGCCGAACAGCTCGAGCAGGATCAACTCCTCGGCCGAGAGCTCCATGCGCGTCGCCGGCCAGATGAAGGCGAGTGGACTCGGCTGCTGGTCGTTGCGGGTCGGCCACTCACCGATCGCGATCGTCCCCGGCGACGCGCCCCGCGGCCGCGGAAACGGCGTGGCGGTCGTCGACGGGCGCTCGTTCGGCTCTTTCTCGACCTTCGTGAGGATGGCATCCGTGCGATCGAGCACCTCGGTCATCGAGACGCTCTTCGGGAAGGCCACCATCGTGCCCATGTTCGCGAGGTAGTAGTGCGCGGCGTGGAAGTTTCGGATGTCCTCGGGCTTCATCGTCCGGATGCCCGAGGGCTCACCGCCGGAGTTGTAGGCGAGGGGATGGTTCTTCCCATAGACGAGGTGACCCATCTCGCGGAACAGCACCCGGTAGCGGTTCGTGCTGGAGCTGGTCATCTCGTTGTAGACCGAGCCCTTTTCCTCGAGGCGGAGCGTGCCGTCCGGATTCTCCGTCACGCCGAAGCTGCGGACCTCGCGGCGGATCTCCTCGTCGGTGTAGTTCGGATGGAGCAGGGCGTTGAGCTCGGCGGCAAAAAGGTCGAAGAAGACGTCTTTGCCGGCGCTGGTGTTGAAGTGATAGCTCGTGCGCCACTGCTGCGTGAAGGCGGTCGAGCTCGAGAGCCACATCGTGTCGAGCCCTGCGAAGGCGCGGCCGGTCGTGCCTTTCCCGAGGAGGAGATGCTCCTGCGTGTGCGGCTCGCCCTGGTCGCCGACGGGGATCGAATTCACCCAGGTGTATCCCTGAGGCACGGACTCGATCTGGAGATAGTCGAGAGTGAAGCCGCTGCGCTCATGGAGGAACCGCGCACCGATCGGCCTCGAGGCATCGTTGAGGTACACCGCCTCGACTCGAAAGCCTTCGACGGAGTCGCCTTTCTTCAGCGTGTCGAGTTGTGCGGGCGCGGCGGTGAGGGTGAGGGTGGTGAGCACGAGCGTGAGGAGGAGTCTCATAAGTCTCAAAGTCTCAAAGTCTCAAGGTCTCAAAGTCGAAGGCGACAGCCTACCTTCTTTGAGACTTTGCGACTTTGAGACTTTGAGACTTTGCGACTTCAGGGTCGGGCGATGTCCCGCGCCCGCACCCGCTCCGCCCACCACAGCTGCGCGCACAGGATCAGCATCCCCGCGTCGCGGATGAGCACTTCCCACATGTCGCGGATCCGCTCCTCGTACGTCAGGTCCGCCTTCGAGACGTCGAAGCAGCCGCAGTCGATGGCGTTGCCGCGGTAGAGATTGAAGGCGATGGCGACCATGAAGACGACCAGCATCAGGGTGACGATCCACCGCGAGGGGCGGACCCACACGCCGACGATGAGGCAGAGGCCGACCACGATCTCGGCCCACGGCAGCACCAGCGCGCTGATGTTGATCAGCCCCGCGGGCAGGATGCGGTAGTTGTAGATCATGTGCGCGAACGACGGCGGATCGGCGATCTTCGGCAGCGCCGCGGCGACGAAGATCGCCCCCAGCGCGATCTGCACGCGCACGGTGAGCCAGGGATGAGAGAGCCACTCTTTCATGCGGGGCGCATCTTAACGTGCGTCGAGAGTCGGACGTGCGAGGGGGAGAAAGGTTCCGCATCGTGGGCGTCCCTGCGATTCCCCCGCGCGTCGAGGACGCGTCCGCTTTCCCCTGCCTGCCGGGATGCTGCCGGTCCGTCCCCGCGCCAGTGACCACCCTCCAGCGGACCGCCGGCGTCCCGCCGGCTGACGCGCGGGCGTCTCGCCCGCGCTCAGGGAGCGTCCTGCGCTCCCCGCCGTCCTGGAACGCCGCCGTCCCCGGCGGCTGGCCCGGCGGCGTCCTCGCCGCCGGGCGCAGAACGCAGGCGCGGGACGCCTGCGGGCCAGCCGGCGCCGCTCTCATCCCCAAGGGCGGATTGATTCAGCGCGACGTGTTCCTGCTCGGCGCCTGTCTGGACGGCGAGGGGAACTGGTTCGGCGAGATTCCGCCCGAGCGCGCCGCGATCCTCCGGTTCAAGAACCATTGGGACGAAGACTTCGTGGCCCGGATGACCGCGCAGATCGAGGCTCTCGCGGAATCCAAACGGCTGCTCCTGGTCGACTACGGAGGGAGGATCGACCGGCGCATGCAACGGATCCTGGCCTGCTGCAACGCCGCGGTGATCGTTTCCGCCTCCGCCGAAGCGGTGGCCGAGTGGCGCGGCGCGCTGCTCGCGTCAGGGGTCGAGATCCTCGCCGAGGTCGAGTCCGTGCGGGACGAGGCGCGGGAGATTGCGAGCCGGCAGCCGCTGCGTCGTCGTCTCGGACCGTTCGAGCGGGGACGCCGGGTGGAGAACCTGCCGGCGGAACTGCTGCACGCGTTACACTACGCCGATGAGCTGGAGAGACCGGCTATCCTCGGACCCTGAGATCTGCCACGGAAAGGTGTGCATTCGTGGAACGCGGATCTTCGTGTCCGTGATCCTCGACAACCTCGCCGCCGGACTCACTGCCGAGGAGATCGTGGCTGACTATCCGACTCTCGAGATCGAAGACGTCCACGCCGCGATCGCCTACGCCGCGGAACTTGCGCACGAGCGGATGGTCCCGATCCCGAGAACGGCGTGATGCGGTTCAAAGTCGACGAGAACCTGCCCGACGCGCTTGTCTCGCTTCTGGTTGAGAAGGGTCACGATGCCTGCACCGCGCGGCAGCAGAAGCTGAATGGTCGGCCGGATGTCGACCTGGCGACGGCATGTAGAAACGAAGGGCGTGCGATCGTCACCCTCGATCTCGATTTCTCCGACATCACGGCGTTTCCTCCCGAGGAACACGCCGGCATCATCGTTCTACGCATGCGGAGTCAGTCGAAGCCGCACATCGTGTCGATCTTCAGCGCGCTGTTACCACTCCTCGACACCCGAGCCGCTGAATGGACATCTGTGGATCGTCGAGGAAAACCGACTGCGGGTCTGGCATCGATGGTGATGCCGGCCCCCACTACCGGTTCGCGCCTGTCCGCACCGCGCCTCCGCGCTTCTGCCAGTCCGGGAAGCCGTCCTTGTACACGTAGACGTTGTTGAACTGGATGCCCCAGAGCTTCTGGGCGAGCATGTGCGAGTCCTCGCATGCGCCGCCGGAGCAGTAGATGACGATGGGCTTGTTCTGGTCCGCCGGGTCGGGACGCTCCTCGAAGAGCGCGTTGACCTTGTCGTCGACGTCGGATTCCCACACGGAGAAGGACCGTGCGCCGGCGATGTGGCCGTCTTCGTAGACCGAGGTGCGGCGCGCGTCGAGGAAGAGTGCGCCGGCGGCGTACAGCGCGGCGGCTTCCTCGCCGCTGATGTCCACCGAGGCTTTGTCAGGATGAGGCTGGAACTTCGCGAGGTCGATCTTCGGCGCGGCGGGCTTCGTCGTCACCGGCTCGGGCAGTCCTGCCGGCCGCTCGATGGTCGCCGTCGGCACCGCGATCGGCGGCTGCCCCGGTGCGGGGGACTGTGCGATCGTCTCGGTCGTCTCGGTGGTTTCCGTGGTGACCAACGGCGCAAACGTCTCCGTGCCCGCGGTCTCCGTCCGCGGCGGTGGCGGTACGCGCTCCGGCTCGCGCGGCGGCACCCGCAGCGCATGCGGGTAATACCCTGGCAGCACGAGCCTGCGCGTGCGCGAGGCGAACGCGTTCGCGACGACCGCGATGACGGAGGAGACGACGACGAGGATGGCGATCTGAACGAAGAGATTGCGTTTCATGGCGTACGTGTTAGACGAACGGACGGCCGCATCGTAACGCAAGCATGTGTTGGGTGCTGAGTGCTGAGTGCTGAGTGCTGAGTCCCACCGCCCGACTAGCACCCAGCACCCAGCACCCAGCACCCAGCACCCAGCACCCAGCACCCAGCACCCAGCACCAGCACCCAGCACCCAGCACCCAGCACTCAGCACTCAGGACCCAGCACTCAGCACTCAGGACTCGTCCACGCGCCGCAACACCATCAGCGAGTACCCTTCCACCTTCACCTTTTCCCCTGCCTTCCACTCATGGTGTTCCCGAAGATCGGGGATGGGCTCATTCGTGTCGAGCACCTTCTCCCACAGGTCGCCCCACGGGCCCGTCGGCAGCGTGAACGCCAGAGCCTCGGCGTGTGCGTTGAGGAGGAGATAGAAGCTGTCGTCGACGATCGGCTCGCCCCGGCTGTCGGGCGTCGGAATCGCCTTCCCGTTGAGGAATACCCCGACCGTGCGCGCGAAGCCGACCTGCCAGTCCTGATCGGACATGTGTTCGCCGTCCGGCTTGAACCAGCCGATGTCGCTCACGCTCGTGTCGCGCACGTGGCGTCCGTGGAACCAGCGGCGGCGCTGAAAGACGGGATGCTCGCGGCGGAACCGGATCACGCGCGCGACGAAGGCGTGCAGCCCGTCGTCGATGTGCTCCCAGTCGAACCACGAGAGCTCGTTGTCCTGGCAATAGGCGTTGTTGTTTCCGTGCTGTGTGCGGCCGAACTCGTCGCCGCCGAGGAGCATCGGGACGCCCTGGGAGAGGAGGAGCGTGGTCAGGAGATTGCGCTGCTGCCGCGCGCGTAGCGTGTTCACTGCAGGATCGTCGGTCGGACCCTCGTGGCCGCAGTTCCACGAGCGGTTGTCGTCCGCCCCGTCACGATTGCCTTCCCGGTTGGCCTCATTGTGCTTTTCGTTGTACGAGACCAGATCGCGGAGCGTGAAGCCGTCGTGCGCGGTGATGAAGTTGATGCTCGCGTACGGCCGCCGTCCGTTCGCCGCGTACAGATCCGACGAGCCCGTGAGCCGCGTGGCGAAGTCGTCGAGGGTCTGGTCCGTTCCGCGCCAGTAGTCGCGGACCACGTCGCGATAGCGCCCGTTCCACTCCGACCACAGCGAGGGGAAGTTGCCGACCTGATAGCCGCCTTCACCGACGTCCCACGGCTCGGCGATGAGCTTCAGCTGCGAGATGTGAGGGTCCTGCTGGATGATGTCGAAGAACGCGGAGAGACGGTCGACGTCGTGCAGCTCGCGCGCGAGCGTCGCCGCGAGGTCGAAGCGGAAGCCGTCGACGTGCATCTCCAGGTGCCAGTAGCGCAGCGAGTCCATGATGATCTGCAGCACGTGCGGGTGCCGCATGTTCATGCTGTTCCCGGTGCCGGTGTAGTCCATGTAATACCGCTCCTGTCCGGCGACGGTGCGGTAGTACGCGGTGTTGTCGATCCCTTTCATCGACAGGATCGGCCCGAGGTGATTTCCTTCGGCGGTGTGGTTGTAGACCACGTCGAGGATGACCTCGATCCCGGCCTCGTGCAGCGACTTCACCATCTGCTTGAACTCGGTCACCTGCTGGCCGTTCTGCCCGCTCGCCGCATACTCGTTGTGCGGGGCGAGGAAGCCGATGGAGTCGTAACCCCAATAGTTGCGCAGTCCCTTCTCGAGAACGTGATTCGCGTGGGTGAACTGATGGACGGGGAGGAGCTCCACGGCCGTGACGCCGAGCTGCAGCAGGTATTTGATCGACGCGGGATGCGCGAGGCCGGCGTACGTTCCTCGGAGGTTCTCGGGGATGCCGGGATGGCGCATCGTGAAGCCCTTCACGTGGATCTCGTAGATGATCGTGCGGTGCCACGGCGTTTTCGGACGCCGGTCGTCCCTCCAGTCGAAGTAGGGATTGACGACGACCGACCTCGGCATCAGCGGCGCGCTGTCGGTGTCGTTGCGCGAGCCCTCGGGATCATCGAAGTGGTAGGGGAAGACCGCTTCGTCCCACTGCACCTCTCCCTCGATCGCCTTGCTGTACGGATCGAGCAGGAGCTTGTGCGGATTGCAGCGATGGCCGTTGTCCGGTTCCCACGGCCCGTGTACCCGGTACCCGTATCGCTGCCCGGGCCCGACGTTCGGAAGGTAGCCATGCCAGATGAATGCGGTCGTCTCCGGGAGGTCGACGCGCGCCTCCCGTCCATCCGCATCGAACAGACAGAGCTCGACGCGCGACGCGACTTCCGAGAACACGGAGAAATTCGTACCGACGCCGTCCCAGGTGGCGCCCAAGGGGTAGGGTCTTCCTGGCCAGATACGCATCGGTTCGGTTCCTACAAGCAGGATGCCATGGAACGGGTGCTGAGTGCTGAGTGCTGGGTGCTGAGTGGCGGGGTGTGCTGGTTGCCGGGTGCCGGGTGGCGGTGTGCTGGTTGCCGGGTGCTGAGTGCTGCATCAGTCTCGGCGAGAGCCACTCAGCACCCAGCACTCAGCACTCAGCACTCCCGCGAGGGCCGATGGCACGTTGCTCGCTCTTGATCACCGGCGAGATGGTCACGAAGCGCCCCTCGGAGCGGAGATGCAGTTACGTCGTGCTGGTGCAGAATGCGGCGGCGTCGACGACCGAGCTCCGCGACCTCGCAACCTATCTTTCCACGCTGGGCGTTGCCAATTGCGACGTTGTGATTCTCGATCCCTCGCCCGGCCTTCAGTTCGAGCTCAACGCGCGGATTCTGCGCTGGGTCGGCCGTCACGTGGCCGTCCGGCGGGAGCACTACGCAACGGGCGGCGTGGTGGACGTCGTCCGGGCCGCGGCGGCATCCGCGGTGTGCGAGAAAGTGATCGTCGCGGCCGACGACGTTCGCTACACGGACGAAGCAGTCGGCCAGCTCTGCGATCTCCTCGACGCTCATGAAGTCGTCGAGCCGCAGGACTACCTCGATCCGATGCCCTGGTGGGGCGCGATCGACGCGGGACGGATTCTCCTTCACCGCGGCATCGAGCCGCAGCCCGATCACGGCGCGACGTTCAGCTTCCGCCGCAGCGCCGTGCGCGCCTTTCGCGTACTGGCCCCGGCGACGTCCGCGGATGCGCAGGTGCGACGCCTGGCCGCGGTCGGCGCGGAGGTTTATCCCGCGACCCACGTGTTCGTCCGCCGTGAGCCGGCCTCCCTCGGCGAGTGGTGGTCGGCGCGGCCCCGCCTCGCGGGCAATGACTTCGATTTCCCGATGAAGACCGCGTTCTTTTTCTCGCTCGTCCCGCTGCTCGCGCTCCTGGCCGTCTTTGGCGGCTTGCAACTCGCCGGCAGTTACGTGAGCGTGATCGCATTCACGTCCGTTGCGCTGGCGGTCCGAGGTCGCACCGGCGCGGCATCCTTCTTCCCCCTCGAGGCATGCCTCTTCGCGCCGTTGTGGGTGCTCGAGCGGTCGCTGAGCGTCTACTGGGCGCTGCTGCGCAAGCTCCGCGGCACGGACGAGGACACGGCTCGCGTACAGGTACCGGATCGGACCGGCGGGACAAAGGTCGCCAGCGGCGAATGAGTTCAGTAGGGTCAGACCCGGAAACTCTACTGAACGGGTGGGCGGCGGAGCGTTAAGTAGAGTTTCCGGGTCTGACCCTACTGAGCTCCACGGCGATCCGCGCCGGCGTCGATCCCGTCTGCGCGAACCACGCGACGTTCTCGGCGACGCAGTCGAGCTCGAGAATCCACCGCCCCGTCTCCAGCGGAGGGAAGATCGCGTCGAACGACGCCTCCTGCCCGGGATCGAGGGGGAAAGGGAGGGCGGCGCGGGCGTAGTTCAGATCGACGAGTCGCCCCTCCGCGTCGTGGAGGTGGCAGCCGAGCTTGACGCCGCCGTGGGGCTCGTCCGAGGCGAGCCATTTCGCCTTGCCGGTATTGCGGACCGTCACCTGCACCGTCATCGGCGCTCCCGCGCGCACTGGACCGACCGTGGCCTCGATCACCGCGCGCAATCCCTCGGCGCGCCGGCTGTCCGCTTCCTCGCTCCCCGTTTTCGTCAGGAAGAACATCCGCGTGTCATTGAGGAACGACCGCGTCGATTCGGCCCAGCGTCCCAGCGCTTCGCCGCCGGCGAGGAGATCGTCGTACTCGGCGAGCGAGAGGTGGAACGGCGGAACGTTGAACGCCGCGAGCTTCAGATCGACGAAGCCGAGGCGCTTCGCCGATTGCCAGATCGCGTGGATGTCGACGTCGGCTTCCACCACGCCGTACGTGCGCATCTCGTACTGCGACTGCGGCGTCCTCGAGTGATGCGGCCCCGGCTCGGCGAACGCGGCGATGCCGCGCGGCCTGAGCACGCGGCCAAACTCGCGTAGGACTTCGTCGGGATTCGGCGCGTGATGGAAGGAGTCGAAGCATAGGATGCGATCCACGCTTGCATCCGGCAGATCGATGCGTCGCCCGTCGAAGACGAGAAACCGCGGCTCGGGACGTTCGCCGATCACCGGCTGCCTCGCGTAGAGCTCCCCTGCAATGGTCAGCGCCGTGGGTGCGACGTCGAGGAGGATCATCCGGCAGCCGAGCTGCGTGAGGTACCGGGCCAGCCATCCCGTTCCCGCGCCGTACTCGAGCACGGTCAACCCCGGCGCGAGCTGCAGTCCCTGAAGCACGGCGCCGAGGCTGATCAGAAGCTGCGGCGAGTCGGTGGCGTTCGCGAAAGGCTTCGCGAGGTGATGCTCCCACGTCTCCAGACCCGAAAAGTACTCCTCGGCCGTGCGATTGAGCGCTTCGATCGAGGTTGATGCGACGAGCTTGCGCACATCGATGAAGTCGTCGTGCGTCGCGGAAGGTTCGACCTCTCCCCCGGCAGGCTCGACTGGCTTTGCGCCGCCGCTCCACTTGCGCAACGCGTGGACGATCACGCCGTCGAGGTCGCCGTGTCGCGTGAAGACCAGGTGCGGAGCCTCGAAGTGATGCTCCTGCAGGACTGCCAGGACATCGTTGAGATCGTACGTGTTGCTCTCGATCAGCGGTGTCGACGCGGCTTTGCGCCGCAGCAGGTTCGCGGCCGCGTTCACCCCGGGCAAACGGGCCCGGGCAGTCCGCGCCGCGCGGACGGGCGTCGACAGGTGCGCGCGATAGGGGAGATGGAATGCGACGACGCCGCCCTCGCGCACGCGCCCCACGAGCCTGCGCAGGAGCTCGACTCCTTCTTTGCGCCGAAGGCGCTGGAGGACCAGGAAGCAGTTCACGAGGTCGAACGTGCGCGCGTCGCGCTGGAACGCATCGGCGATCAGGAGGTCGACGTTGCGGACGCCCGCGCGCTCGGCGTGCTGTCGCGCCGTCGCGAGCATCGCCGGAGAGATGTCGACGCCGGTGACCTTTTCGGCGCGCCGGGCGAAGGGAATGAGCAGTCGTCCGACGCCGCATCCGTACTCGAGCACGGTCAACGGCGCGAAGTGCGGGGCGACGCTGGCGAGCACGGTTCCGTAGAGATCGGACACGTATTCATCGCCGCTCCGGAAGAAGTCTGCCTCGGCGGCGGCGTCGAAGCGATCGCGTAGGAAACGGGGCTCGGTGAGGACGGCAAAGTACGGCTCGCGCGCGGCGAAGGCGTCCCAGCGTTTCGTCCGCGCAGCGACCATCAGGTCTCGAAGGCCTTCAGCGCGTCCTCCTCGGTGTCGTAGACCTTGAACATCGGGAGGAGGTTCGTCAGACGCAGCGTCTTGGCCACGCGGTCGTGCGGCTTGAGCAGGCGCAGCGACGCGCCGCCGCGCTTCGACTCCCGGAACACCTGCACGAGCTCGCCGAGGCCGTTGCTGTCGATGTAATCCATGTCCGAGAGATTGAGAAGGATCTTCTTCGACCCGTCGTTCAGGATCTCTCCGATGATGCGCGGAAGCACGGTGTCGCTGACGCCGACCGCGAGTCGTCCTTTGAAGTCGACGATCGTCACGTCTTCGACTCTGCGTGTGGTGATGTCCATTGCGCGGGATGATATCAAGTCTCGGATGGGACGAATGGGACGAATGGGACGAATGGGACGGACTGATGGTGAGCACGTTCCACCTATCCGTCCCATTCGTCCCATTCGTCCTATCCGTCCTATCCGTCCCATTCGTCCCATGAACCTCATCCTTCTTTTCGACGAAGACTTCGTCGCTCCCGACGTCGCGCAATTGCGCGGCCGTCGACTTTCGCACGTCACCAGCGTCCATCGCGCGGCCGTGGGCGACTCACTCGTCGTCGGGGTGGCGGGGGGGCGGATCGGCGCGGGCGTCGTCACGCGCCTCGACGACGTTCTCGAGCTGCAGGTCACTCTGGACCGCGATCCGCCGCCGCCGCTGCCGCTCACGCTCGTCCTGGCCCTTCCGCGTCCGAAGGTGCTCAATCGCGCGATCGCGTCGGCGACCTCGCTGGGTGTGAAGCGAATCATCCTCGTCAACGCGTGGCGCGTGGAGAAGAGCTACTGGAAGTCGCCGCGGCTCTCCGCGGAGAACCTCGGGCTCCAGCGCATCCTCGGGCTCGAGCAGGCGCGGGATACGGTGCTGCCCGCGATCGAGACCCGGCGTTTGTTCCGCCCGTTCGTGGAGGACGAGCTGCCCGCCATCGCCCGCGAGTCGCTGGCGCTCGTCGCTCACCCGATCGCGACGAATCCCTGCCCGCGCGCCGTGGCGCGGCCGGTGACACTCGCCATTGGCCCCGAGGGCGGCTTCATCGCGCAGGAGATCGAATCGCTGCGACGCATCGGGTTCGAGCCGGTCTCCCTCGGCGAGCGGGTGCTGCGGGTGGAGACCGCCGTGGCGGCACTCATCGCGCGGCTGTTCTGACGGTGGGATGGGAGCCATGGGACCCATGGGACGAATGGGACCCATGGGACGCATGGGTGGAGCGTGCTCCCCATGCGCTCCCATGCGTCCCATCGGCTCCCATGCGTCCCATGCGTCCCATGGGTCCCATCCGTCCCATCGGTCCTCGCCCCCCGTGCTACCATCCGGGCGGTCCAATGCAGCGCACTCAGGTCTTCTTCCTCCTCAAGTTCTTCGCCATCCTCGTCGTCGCGTATCTGCTGATCGCGTGGAACCCGGTGAACGATCACGTCATCGTTCCCTTCACGGAAGGCGTCGCCCGGGTGTCGGGCGCGGTTCTCGCGGGCATCGGCCAGAACGTCACGACCAGCGGCACGGTCATCAGCTCGCCCAGGTTCGGCGTGAACATCAACAACGGGTGCAACGGCGTGGAGGCGATGCTGATCCTGCTGGCGTCGATCGTCGCCTTTCCGGCGTCGATGAAGGCCCGCGCCGCGGGTCTCTTCCTCGGGGCGATCGCGGTGCAGTTTCTCAACGCCATCCGCATCGTCACGCTGTACCTCCTGGGAGCCTATCAGCCGCGGCTGTTCGACATGTTCCACACGGCCGTGTGGCAGATCCTCATCATCCTGTCGGCGATCGCCTTCTTCCTTCTCTGGAGCGCACGCGTTGCCCCGAATCGATTGGCGACTCGTTCTTAAGGGGCTCGCCGGATTCGTCGCCGGCGTCGCAGTCTGGGCGCTCCTCACGCCCATGTACGACCGCGTGATCGCCGCGTCGGCCGAGAAACTGATGCGGGCGTTCGAGAATCCTCCCGTGACGCAGCTCCGCCCGCAGGAGGACAACTTCGTCACCGTCGACCGCGAGGACTTCGACCGCCGCTCGACGCGGCGTCCGGCGATCCCCATCCGCGACCTGACCTTCAACATCGTTCTCCTGACCGCGCTCTTCGCGGCATCGAAGCGGACGTTCTCCGACCGCAACATCGGTGGCTTTCTCCTCGCGGCGGTCTGTCTCGCGCTGACGCACGTCCTTGGGACGGTCGCCGAGGTCATGTCGATCTACGTTGCGAAGCTGGGCATGTGGAGCACCGTCAATTACGGCGCGCTGGAGCGGAACGTATGGGGTGTGCTGAACCACTTCTATCGCCTCGTGGCGATGTACGCGATCGCGTTCGCGCTCTGGTGGACGTTTCGCGATCCCGGCACGGCCGCCGCCGCGGCACCCCAAAAGAAGAAGCGCCGCTGACACGCTTGCGCGTCGCGCGTCCGGCGAGGTAAAAACGCTCCTCCGGAGGGCTGAGATGCGTCTGGTCACCCGCGGTGACCTCGATGGTCTGACGAGCACCGTCATCATCACGATGAAGGAGCATGTGGATGCACTCCTGCTCGTTCATCCCCAGGACGTCACCGACAAGGTCATCGAGATCCGCGCGGACGACATTCTCGTGAACCTGCCGTACGACTCGCGGTGCGGCATGTGGTTCGACCACCACCTCCTGACGGACAGCAACGAGAAGCCTCCCGAGGCGTTCCAGGGGCGCCACCGCCTCGCGCCCTCGGCGGCGCGGCTGGTGTACGAGCACTATCTCGAGCAGTATCCCGACGACCCCGACCTGCTGCGCCTCGAGCGCCTCGTCGACGAGACGGATCGCCTCGACGCCGCGCTCCTCACGCCCGATGACGTCGACAATCCGCGGGACTACATCCTCCTCGGCTACACGATCGACAGCCGCACCGGCCTCGGATCGTTCGACGAGTACTTCCGCAAGCTCGCCGAGTGGCTGAAGACCCTGCCGATCCGGGAGGTGTTGCAGCAGCCGGAAGTGCGCGAGCGCGTGGAGCGGATGCGCGGCGAGGCCGCGGACTACAAGCGGTTGCTCTCGCGAAACAGCTTCCAGCTCAACAACGTGGTGGTGACCGACCTCCGCGAGATCGAGCGCCTCCCCGCGGGCAACCGCTTCCTCGTCTACTCGCTCTTTCCGGACGCGAACGTCTCCTTGCGCGTCCACTGGGGCCCCCGCCGCGACACCGTGGTCGCCGCCGTCGGACACAGCGTCTTCAACCGCACCTGCAACACCTCGGTCGGCGAGCTCATGTCCCGCTACGGCGGCGGCGGCCACCGCGGCGCCGGAACGTGCGTCCTGCCGATGGAGAAAGCGGCTGACGCGATCGACGAGATCCTGTTCGAGCTGCAGGCGAACGGGTAGCCGGCACGGCCGGCTGCGCTGGTTGCTTCGCCTTGCGACACGGTACCCGGATGCATTCAACAGTCGCGGCTTCGAGCGGCGCAGCGCGCCTGACCTTTCTACCGCGCGGCCTGGGAGCCCCGCCCGGGAGATCGATCGCGCGGTGATCGTGATGAAGCTGGGGTCGGTTGGCGGTTGGCGGTTGGCGGGCAGTCGCCAGTTGCCGGTAGCCATTGACCAGTTGCCAGGAATGTTTCGCCTGGGCGCCAAAGCAGTGTGAACTGCAACCGGTTACTGGCCACTGGCAACACGCAACTCGCAGCTCGCACTGTCAACTCGCAACCGCCAACCGCCAACCGCCAACCGCCAACCGCCAACCATCCCCTCCTCACCACCTGAAGAACGCCGGATGCCCTTCCTTCACGGCGACGAACGTCCCGCGGCACGTGGCCGTCACTTTTCCGTTCGCTTCGACCGTCGCTTCCACGACGGCGCGATCTTCGGTCGACTCGACCACGTGCGCGTGCAGGTGGAGCGTCGCGTCGATCGGCGTGGGGCGTTTGAGCGTCACGTGAAAGTCCGCCGTCACGGTGCAGGGCAGCTCGGACAGACCGTTCTTCTTCATCAGATGCACGGCCGCGGTCCAGTTGCTGTGGCAGTCGAGGATCGATCCGATGATCCCGCCGTTCACCGCTCCCTCGAAGGCGAGGTGGTGCGGCTGCGGCGTCCAGTCGCAGACCAGGGCGTCGCCCTCCTCGAAGCTGCGAATGTGCAGGCCCTGCGCATTCGCGGGACCGCAGCCGTAGCACTGGTTGTTCGGAGCGTAGGTTTCCTGCAGGCTCTTCATGCCGCCATCGTATCAACGCAAGACTCGCGGCCATGACGCAGAAGCCACCGCTCCTGACGCGAGCTCCATGACGTCGGGAAAGAGCTCTTCGAACCTCCGTTCCAGCTCCGCCCGCGAATCGACCAGATGCCGCGTCGCCGTCTCTAGGTGGGGCCGGCGCGAGAAGCGGCGCGAGATGTTCGTCAGCGCCAGGTGGATGCCGTCCAGCTCGCGATACGACTGCAGCCACCGCTCATCGCGAATGCGCGGATAGATCTCGCGCAGCATCCCCGGCAGCAGGTGTTCGTGCGGATCGATCGTCGCGAACGTTCGTCCGAGGAACGACTCCAGCGACTCGCCGGCGTATTCGTCGAAGCGGCAGGCGAGGAAGTGGTCGAAGAACATGTCCGCGATCACGCGCGCGTAATGCCCGTGCTCCGGCGTCAGGACGCGGCGGAACGCGGCCACCGCGGGATGCGAGTCGGTGAACGCATCGATGCGCCGATGCTGCACGATTCCGTCGTGAATGCCGCGCGGAAAGCGGTTCCCAAGAGGACCCTTGACGAAGTCGCCGGCGAGGTTGCCGATGAGCGACTCTGCGGTCTTGCCGGCCAGGAACAGGTGCGCGAGGTGGTTCATTGGGCGGAATGGGTGCGGATAGGACGAATAGGACGAATAGGACGAATAGGGAGAACAGGAAGAATGGCGAAGTCCTGGCCGGGTCCTATTCGTCCCATTCGTCCTATTCGTCCTATACGTCCTATTCTCTCCCATGGCCAGGTCGGCGCTACGCCACCGTCGACGGATTTCGTGAGCGTTTATTTGCAGACTCTCAAATAAGAATTTTCTTGCCTTCGGGTCCGGTTTCCCGCACCGTGAGTGACGTCGTCCCCGGTCCAAGGGACAGTCAGGAAGCAGGGAGCCCGGTTGCCACGGTCCATCGTGCGGTCCGCGCTGATTGCAGCGCTCGCGTTGTGTGCCACGCCCATCCTCGCGCAGGTGTCGTCGACGAACTGCGCGGAAGCGGAGGTCTCGCTCGGCGCGCTGTACTCGGTGGCACGTCTCGAGCGGTGCGGCGATGACGTTCCCGCGCCGCTGCTGTGGCACCTCGACCGGATCGATCAGGTCGAGCCCCCGCTCGACGGCCGGTTCGACCGGCGCAACGGTGGCAAGGGCAGCGTCATCTACGTCATGGATACGGGCGTGATGGCGTCGCACGGCGAGTTCGCCGCGGCGGACGGTACGACGCGTGTCATCGCGGGATTCGACGCCACCGACTCGGTCGACCTCGGTCGCTCGCTCTGCCGGAGTGACGACAAAGCTACAGACCCCTGCTACGAAGTCATCGACGAGCTTGCCGCCGCCTCGCACGGCACGAGCGTCGCGTCGATCGCCGCGGGCCGCAACGTCGGCGTCGCACCCGACGCGACGATCGTCAGTGTGCGGGTGATGAACGAGCGCGGCCTGGCGACCACCCGCACGTATCTCGAAGGCCTGGACGCGATCATCCGGCACGCGTGGGACGCGAACAACGCCCGGACCTCGGTCGTGAACATCAGCGGCTGGGTGCTCGAGCGCCTCAGCGGCTCCACCGTCGTCAAACCGGTCGTGACTTACGCCACGGTCGAGCGGAAGATCCGCGACATGATCTCCGGCGTCGATGCGAACGGCCGCCCCGATGCGAACGGCAAGCGTTTCTTTTTCGTCGTGGCCGCCAACAACACCGACGGCGGCTGCGGTCCCTCCGGCACGATCGACCGGTTTCCTGCCACCCTCGGGACGAAGATCGGCGGACTGATCACCGTCGGCGGCATGACCGCGGACAACCGCACCTGGAGCGGGAGCTGCCGCGGCGGCGTGGAGGTGCTCGCGCCGGCGCAGGGAATCTTCAGCGCTACGATCACCGGCACGGATCATTACCGCGGGCGCCGCCCGAATCTCCGCAGCGGCACGTCCTTCGCCGCGCCGATCGTCTCCGGAATTGCCGCGCGCATGCTCGCGCTGCGTCCCGACCTGACGCCCCAGCAGCTCGAGTGGTGGATCACCGCGACGCCCTCTCGCGTCGACGATCCGAGCGCGCAGATGGCCGACGGGCGCGTCGCGTTCGTGCCGGCGATGGCCGCCGTCGCCTCGGCGACGACCGCGCGCGCCAGGCTCGAGCCGTAAGGACCGATAGGACGAATGGGACCAATGGGACGTATGGGACGTATGGGACGTATGGGTAGAGTAGCTACCCATACGTCCCATTCGTCCCATTGGTCCCATCCGTCCCATCGGCCCTTCAGCAATTAGAATCCCATGGCTTGAGAACGGTCTGCGCTACCCTACTCGCCCTCCTCACAGTCTCTGCGATCGCGGACGACCTCCGGCGTGCGAACGAGCTCGCCTGGGCGAAGCGATTCGCGGAGGCGGAGGCGGTGTATCGCCGCATCCCATCCGCGGAAGCGAAGCTCGGTCTCGCTCGCGTCGTACTGTGGCAGGAGCGGTACGCCGAGGCCATCACGCTGTTCGCGCAGCTCGAAGGCGTCGACGCGCTCGAGGGCCGGGCCACGGCGGAGTACTGGAGCGGCGATTTCCGCGCGGCCGCGCGCAGTTTCCGGCTCGTGTTGGCCCTCGATCCGAATCGTGACTTCGCCCGCAGATCGCTGGCGGAGATCGAGTCCACGGCGCGCCCGTCGCAGCGCATCGCAATCGAGGGCATGACCGACGATCAGCCTCTGGACGCGTTGCGGGGAGAGATCGCGGGGACCTTCTTCTCCGATCCTCTGACCCGCTGGACCGTCGCCGCGTCCCGATACCGCCTCGAGGCGGAGCGCTTCGGACGCGAGGAAAGCGGCGAGTCCGTGACCCTCGCGAACGAGACGAAGATCCGGAAGTGGATCCTCGGCGCGAGCCTCGGCGCGTTCACCTTTCCGGACGGCGTGCGCCGGCCGATCGGCGGCGCCAGCGCGCGCTATCGCTGGTTTACCCTGAGCGTCGACCGGAGGCCGGAGCTTGCCAGCGCGACTTCTCTGAGGACGCACGTCGCCTCGACGACGACCGCGTTCCGCTGGGATCACGACGGCGACTGGATCGCCGCGGCGGAGGCGAGCCACCGCCGCTACTCCGACGGCAACGAGGGACGGGCGCTCGTTGCATACGCGGTCGCGCCGTTGCGCAGAAACGGCTGGACGGTGTGGGGTGGAGGGTCGCTGGCGATTCGCGACACCGAGGAGTCGCGTTTCCGCGTGACCGCCATTTCGTCGACTCTCGAAGGCGACACGTTCCGGTATCGCTATCGCGGCGCATACGACCCGTACTGGACGCCCGATGACCTGATCGAGGCGCGCGTGGTGCTCGCGGCGGAACGGAGATTCGGGCGCGGCGGAGTGAAGTTCCACGCGGACAGCGGGATGGCACGAGACCGCGGCCGCGCGTTCGGGCCGGAATCCGGCACGCCCCCCTTTCCGCCGCGGACCTTCGCGGTCACCTTCGATCGGACGCACCGCCCGTGGCGTGCCGGCATCACCGCCGATCTGAGGCTGACGCGAGAGCTGCAGATCGAGGCCGGGGTCGAACGGAGCGCCACAGTGGATTATCGTGTCACTGCCTTTCATGCCGCCCTGGTACGAAGACGCTGACCTGTTCGAGGAACGCCGCGCCGCACCCATCCGTACCTGGGAGCGCTGGGTGCTCGGCGTCCTGCTTTTTCTCGGCGCGCAGAGCGTCGTCTACTTCGCACTGTGGTGGTTCCGCGCGGAGCACGTGAACCAGCTCGCGCTGTTCATCCTCCTGTCGTTCGCGACCTGGTACGGGGTCTTCCGGATCCTCGTCGGCTGGTACAACGTCTTTCACATCGAGCAGCCCGATTCCGTTCCGCCGCGCGAGGGACTGCGCGTCGCGATCTTCACGACCTCCGCGCCCGGCGAGCCGTACGAGATGTTCGTCCGCACGCTCGGCGCGGCGCAGACCATCCGCTATCCGCACACGACCTACCTCCTCGACGACACCCGCGACCCGCGCATGCACGCACTGTGCGAGGAGACCGGGGCCGTGCATCTGGAGCTCCTCGACATTCCGGGCGCGAAGGCGGGCAAGATCAATGCGGCGCTCCAGCGCACGACCGAAGACATCATCCTGGTGCTCGATCCCGACCATGTCCCGTTCCCGGCGCTGCTCGACCGGGTCCTGGGGCACTTCGAGGATGAAACGGTCGGCTTCGTCCAGATCGCGCAGGCCTACGGCAACGCCCGCGACTCGTTCGTGGCGCGCGGCGCGGCCGAGCAGACGTACGCGTTCTACGGCCCGATCCTGCAGGGGATGTACGGCACGGGGACGGCGGTTGCGATCGGAGCGAACTGCACGTTCCGCCGGAGTGCGCTGGAGTCGATCGGCGGGCACGGAATCGGCCTCGCGGAGGATCTCGTGACCTCGATTCGTCTGCACGCGCGGGGCTGGAAGTCCGTTTACGTGCCGGAGGTGCTCTCGCGCGGTCTCGTCCCGTCGGACCTCGACTCTTATCTCAAGCAGCAGCTCAAGTGGGCCCGCGGCGTCTACGAGGTCCTGTTCCGCGAGTATCCCCGAGCGTTCCGGAAGCTGACGAATTACCAGCGGATCTCCTACTTCATGATCGGCAGCTACTACCTCGTCGGGGTGACGTCGCTGATCTTCCTCGCCGTGCCGCTGATCTTTCTCTTCTTTGGCAAGCAGCCGGCGGCGTTTCTGCTCAGCGAGTACGTTGCCCACGCCCTGCCGGTGGGCGTGTTCGGCGCGGGGGTGTATTTCTTCGCCCAGCGGTGGCTGTGCGATCGCCCGCGCGAGCGCGGACTGCACTGGCGGGGCACACTACTGAAGATCGGCGCGTGGAACATCTATCTCCGGGGATTCGCCCTGGCCGTCCTCGGGATCGCCGTTCCGTACATCCCGACGGCGAAGGAGCGTCGTCGCGGACGCTTCTGGACGCTGGCCCGTCTGCCGATCCTCGTCCTGGCCCTCTCCTTCCTGGGGATCCTCTGGACCATCTACATGCAGCTCTACGTCGTGCCGGAGTCGGAAGCGCTGATCACGACGGAGGTGACGTTCGCCATGATCGCCTTCGGAATCACCAATGCCGTGCTCATGAGCGGGAGGTTGTACGCTGCATGGGTGGATCGAGGGGACGAATGAAAGAGAAGACCCGCTACAAGCTCGCATTCTTCGCCCTCGGCTGGCTGATTGCCGCGGGCGTTGTGTTCCAGCTCGTCATCGGTACGGGCTTCCGGACCTTCTTCACCGCCATCGACGAGCGCATGAGTCGCATCGCCCAGTACTTCTCGGATCGCCAGGGACGGGCGATCCGCAACGCCCGCGGCGCGTCGCGCGCCGAGTACCTCGCGCCGATGCGCACCACTCTGAATTCCGTGACCGCCCTCCGCGCCCCCTCGTCCGTGCTCTTCGGCATCTACGATGGCGGCTTTCCGAACACGTTCGCGGGGCTCGAGCAGCTCGAGGCCCGGGCCAATTACAAGTTCCCGATCGTCTCGTTCTATTCGGCCTGGGGCGACAAACCGACGCAGCAGTTCCCGATCCGGATGGCCGAGACCGTGCGGGCGATGGGCTCGGTTCCGATGATCACCTGGGAGCCGTGGGTCGTCGACTTCGACGAGCGTCTGCGTACGAACCTGCCCCCCGTGGCCGAGCGCGAGTACGCGTCGCTGGCCGCGATCGCGAAAGGGGAGTACGACTTCTACATCGTGCCGTGGGCGAAGGCGGCCGCCGCCTACCGGCACCCGCTGCTGCTCCGCTTCGCCCACGAGATGAACGATCCGTACCGGTATCCATGGGGCCCCCAGAACGGCAACCGTCCGGATGACTTCGTGGCCGCGTGGAAGCACGTGCATCTCGTCTTCCAGAAGATGGGCGCGACGAACGTGCTCTGGGTGTGGTCGCCGCACATCTCGATGCCCTGGTTCGAGTACTACTATCCGGGCGCCGAGTTTGTCGACTGGATCGGCGTGGGCGTGCTGAATTACGGGACGATCGCCTCGTGGTCGCGCTGGTGGAGCTTCCACCAGATCCTGGAGAAGGCGTATCCGCAGCTGCTGAATCTGCGGAAGCCGATCATGATCTCGGAGTTCGGGACGCTCTCGCAGGGGGGCGACATGGCGGAGTGGTACCGCCAGGCGTTCTACCACATCACCCATACCTACTCGCGCGGCGTGCGCGCGGTGGTGTTCTTCAACCACCCCACCGACATTACGATCTCCCCCCAGTATCCGCTGGACTGGACCGTGACGCAGAACGTCCGAGCGACGGAGGTGGTCGCGGCCGAGCTCGCGAAGATGAGCGCGTTGTAGGGGAGGGGGAGGGGGAGGGGGACGGATGGGACGAATGGGACGAATGGGACCTATGGGACCTATGGGACGAATGGGTAGAGCGGGCTCATTCTACCCATGGGTCCCATAGGTCCCATTTGTCCCATCCGTCCCACCCGCCCTACCCTCCCGCCTTTTCAGCCACTTCTCCGCGAAGACCTCCGGTGGCAGGGCCTTGTCGATGAGATAGCCCTGCATCTCGCGGCAGTCGTGGCCTTCGAGGAACTTGCTCTGGACCTCGGTCTCCACGCCCTCGGCGACGGTCCGGAGGCCGAGGTGATTGGCGAGCATGAGCACGGCGGTGATGATCCACTCGTCGTTCTCGCCGGTGATGAGATCGTTGACGAAGCTGCGGTCGATCTTCACCGTGTCGACGGGGAAGCGCTTGAGATAGCTGAGCGATGATTGCCCCGTGCCGAAGTCGTCGACGGCGACGGCGATGCCCATGGACCGCAGGGCGCGAAGCATCTGGAGCGCGCGCTCCGAGGTCTGCATGGCGACGGTTTCGGTGATCTCCAGCTCGAGGCGGATCGGCGCGAGCCCGGTGGTGCCGAGCACGCGCTCGACCATGCCGATGAAATCGCGCTGATAGAACTGCCGCGCCGAGACGTTCACGCCCATGCGCGGCGGCGCGGTGCCGACTTTCTGCCAGGCCACCATCTGCGCGCAGGCCTTCGACAGAACGACTTCCCCGAGGGCCGTGATGAGACCGCTCTGTTCGCAGACGGTGATGAACCCGCTCGGCATCACCAGAGTGCCGTCCGGCCGTTCCCAGCGCACCAGAGCCTCCGCTCCGGACAGGAGCCGTGAACGGATGTGCACCTGCGGCTGGTAGTGGAGCACGAACTCGTCGCGTTCGATCGCGGCGCGCAACTGCTCTTCGAGCGAGAGACGGCCCACGCTCCGTTTCGTGCCCCGGCTGGAGAGCTCGAGGTCGTGACCGCCGGCCTCCTTGACGCGGTACATCGCGCCGTCCGCGTGGCGGATGAGGCTCTCCGCGTCGTCGCCGTCGGCGGGGAAGAGCGCCACGCCGATGCTGGTCGTCACATAGAGCTCGTCGCGATCGATGCGCAGCGGCGCGGAGAGGCGCTCGAGGATCTTCCGGGCGACCGCCTCGGCTTCTCCCTCGTCGTTGCTGGCGAGCAAGACCAGGAACTCGTCTCCGCCCACGCGCGCGACCGTGTCGCCGCCGCGCACCGCCTGGAGCAGCCGCTCGCCGATCGCCTGCAGCACGCGGTCGCCCATCACGTGACCGAAGGTGTCGTTGATCGATTTCATGTCGTCGAGGTCGAGGAAGAGCACGGCCAGCGTCGTTTGATTGCGGAGCGCCTGGGCGATCGCCACTTCGAGCCGGTCGAGGAACAGCGTGCGATTCGGAAGGAGGGTGAGGGGATCGTGGTAGGCCTTGAACTCGATCTCCTGCTCCGCTCGCTTGCGGTCGCTGATGTCGAGGAGGATCCCTTCGAGCACGGCTGATGCTCCGCCGTTTGGCGCGACGCGGCGCACGTTTTCCAGTGCCCAGACCGCATTCCCGTCGCGTCCCCGAAGCTCGACCTCTTCGTTCGCCACCGTTCCGTGATCGCGGAGCCGCCGCACGATCGAGTCGCGCTGGTGCGGATGCATGTACGCGATGTTGCGCAGGAGAAAGTCCTCGCGGGTCTCGTAACCGAAGAGCTGCGCGCAGGCCTGGTTGCAGTCGAAGACCGTTCCGTCCTCGGCGGCGACGTACACGCCGGCAAGGTTGCGCTCGAAGAGTCGTCGGTACTGCTCTTCCGACAGGGTGAGCTCGTGCGTCCGCTCGGAAACGCGGGTCTCGAGCGTGCGGTTCCATTCCTCCAGGCGCTCGACCATCCGGTTGAACGAGCGCGCCAACTGCCCGACTTCGTCGTCGCTCGTCACTGCTGCCCGTTTCGAGAAGTCTCCCTCCGCGATCTCCTCCGAGATGTCGGCGATCCTCTGCAATGGAGTGGTGATGAGCGTGCTGAGGGCGATGACGGCGATCGTTCCGACGAGGAAGGCGATCAGGGTGACGAGCGCAATCGTCGCCCGCCCCTGCGCGGCTTCGGCCTTGGCGGCGCCGAGGGACATTCCGGTATAGATCCGGCCGATCGTCCGGCCGCGATGCTGCACGGTCGCCGTGGTTTGGTAGATCGTGCCGTCGGCGGTCATCCCCCCTTCAATCCGCGCCGACACCGGTTGGACGGAGCGCTGGCCCGCCTGCAGGATCTGACGCGGCCTCTCGATCGCCTCCATCGGCAGGCGATCCCAGGCGACCGTGCGCGCCATGATGTCGTTGTAGCTGGCGAACACCTCTCCCTGCTGGTCGAGGAGGATCAGGTAGACCAGGTCGGGATTTCTGCGGAGGCCGGCCAGCGCGGCCGCCACGGCCGCCCGATTCCTGTCCTGCAGACCATCCGCGACGCTGAACGCGGCCATGCCGGTGAGCGCCGCGGACTGCCGCGTGGCCGCGCCGACCAGCTCCCCGTGGAGACGCGCGGGGAAGTAGAGATAGACCGCGAGCGAGACGACCGCGAGAAGCGAGATCATCACAATCGCGATCTTCGTTCGAATCGATAGCCGTGAGATCATGGATTCCCGTCGGCTCCCTGGTTTCTAGTACACTTCACGGCGGTCCGGCGCAAGCATCTCGATGAGCTCCGGCTCAGCCGCTGCAAGCGTCAAGCAAATCATGGTTCCCCATCTCCGGACGCTGATCGTCCTCCTCTGGGTTTTCTCCGCCGCGGCCTCCGCACGCGGAGCGATCGTCCAGGGGAAGGTGACCAACGCCGCCGGCAGTGAACGCCTGTCCGGAAAGATCGTTGCGGCCTACGACACGACCGGTGTGCGGCGAGGGATCGCTTCGACCGACGACGCGGGGACGTACCTTCTGGCGGACCTGCCGAACGGCGGCTATCGCCTCCTGGCCTACGACGAAGCCGGCGCGTACGCGACGGCGTTTTACGGCGGTGCGGATTCCTTCGAGACGACGCCGGTCGTGCAGGTCGCCGCCGGGGCGCCCGTACAGGCCGATTTCGCGCTCGCCAGGGGCGGGATCATCTCCGGATCGATCGCCTCGGCCAGCGTGCCGCTCGCCGGCGCCTTGGTCGAGGCCTACAACCTCTCCGGAACGCGCCGCGGTTTTGCGACGGCGAACGCCTCGGGCGTGTACTCGATCGTGCTGCCCGCGGGCGACTTCAAACTCTTCGCCTACGATGCGAACGGCGTCTTTGCGGGCGAGTTCTACTCGAACGTGCGCGCCTTCGCGGACGCGGCGCCGGTGCACGTCACGGCACCGGGCTCGACGACCGTACACTTCATTCTCGAGCGCGCGGCCAGCGTCACCGGGCTGGTTCTCGACGCAGACACGAACACCGGCCTGGCCTCGATGGTCGTCTACGCGTACACGGTCGCCGGATCGCTCGTCCGGCAGACCGCGACCGATGCGAACGGCACGTTCCGTTTCAGCCTGGGGCCGGGACCGTATCGCTTCGTCGTCGGCGATCCGTCGGACACCTACGGGCCCGCGTTCCATCCCGGCGGCCGCTCGTTCGAAGGCTCAGGCATTGTGGCGCTGACGGCGGGACAACAGCTTTCGAACGTCCACCTGCTCGCCGAGCGCGGCGGACAGGTCCGCGGGCGCGTTCCGCCGTCGCTCGTCGTCATCGCTTACAACCCGGACGGCACGCAGCACGCCACGGCCAATGCCGATGCGACCGGCGACTACGTCCTCGTCGTCGCACCGGGCGAGTACAGGCTGGCAGTGGTCGATCCATCCGGCGGATACGCGACGCAGTTCCATCCGGGCACGAGCGACTTCCGCGCCGCAGCCGAGTTGGTGATCCTCGCCGGCCAGACACTGAAAGGAATCGACTTCCACCCCGCCCGCGCGGGCCGCTTCACGGGCACCGTTCGCGACGCGGTCTCGACACAGACGCTCGCGGGGATGACGATCGCGGCGTACGACGCCGGCGGTGCCTCGATCGCGCAAACGGACAGCGTCCTCAACGGCACGTACATGCTCGCGATTGCGCCCGGGCAGTACCGCCTCGTCGTCTTCGACAGCGCTCTCCAGTTCGCCACGGCATACGCGGGCGGTGCGACGTCTTACGAGGCGACCATTCCGCTGAGCATCGCCGCCGAGGGGACCGTCGCCGCCGATTTTGCGATGAGGCGCGGCGTTCGCGTCACGGGCAACGTCCAGGACGCGAGTGGCGCGGCGCTCACGGGCGTGGAGGTCTTTGCGCTCGACCTCGACGGCAACCGGGTCTCCGGGGCGACGGCGAATGCCGGCGCGTTCGCGATGATCCTCGTCCCCGGCACGTACCGCTTCGTCGCCATCGATCCATGGCACCGCTATCTGACCGAACGCTGGGCAGACGGCGCGACCCTGTCCATCGGCGTGCAGTCGCCCCCGCCCCTGGCGTTCTCGCTGGATCCGCTGAAACGCCGACGCACCGTCCGGCGGTGAAGGGAGGGCATCCCTGGTCATGCCTGTGACGACAGTGGGCGGCTCGTGCGCGTTTGCGCCGGAGGCGCAGCAGAGGGTAGCCGGTGGCGAGCGCGAAGCGCCGCCACCGGATTCGTTCGTCTTGGATTTCCGCCCCGGCGGGGCGGCAGACGTGCTCTTCCGCCCCTGCCGGGGCGGGATTGACGGGTGTGCACTCCCTTCCGGCGGCTGCGCGCATTCGCGCTTGCCGCCGGCTACCTTCTGTTGTCCCTCCGGGACGCTGTAGCCGCGTGCGACGGGTGGACAAGGCGAAACTCGCGACTCGCGCGGAACGCGGGTCTGGATTCGACCGACCGCGCCTTCCAGCGCGAACGGAGCGCGGGCGACGGCAGACGTCTTTCCTCCATCCGCGACCGGCGGCGCGCCGACTCACGGGAAGAGCGGCGGCGGCACCCTTCGCTTCGTGGCCTGCTCGAACGCGTACGCCAGTCGCAGCAGGGTCGGCTCGCTGCATGCCATCCCGGTGAAGCTCACGCCGTACGGTGTCGGCTTCGCGTCGAAGCCTTCCGGGAACGCCGGCGTCGGGGCGTTCGGGACGAGGCCGAACGGGACCATCACCGTCGGATAGCCCGGCCGCGCGGCGATCGATGCCCCGAAGGGTCCCGGGAAGAGAAGCGCGTCGAGCTTCTGCGCCTGCATCACCTCGTCGATGCCGTGTGTCGCGGTGAGCCGGATGTCGCGGGCGCGATCGGCCTCGTAGCGCGCCTTGAAGAGCTCGAGGTCCATCGCGTTCGAGACGTCGAGCAGCGACTGCCCGTACTTGATCGCGCCGAGCTTCTGGTGCTTCCGGTTCCACTCCCGCAATTCAGTCAAGGTCTTGACCGGTGCCTTCTCGCCCAGCGACGCCAACCAGAGGTTGAAGTCGCGCTCCATTCCGTACGCGAAGTCGATCGAGCAGTCGCCCTCCTTGATGTCGTCCATGTCCGTGCAGATGCCCCACAGAAGGAGGTTCTTCTTCGGATCGCTGTCGACGATGCTCGGGATGTTCGCGGGATCGACGATCACCGCGCCCTGCGCTCGCAGGATCGCGATGGCCTCATTCATCACGTTCATCTGCTGGTCGTTGAGACCGCCGCGGGCGTTCTTCGCCTCGGGAGGTGTGGTCTTGTCGTAGTAGAACGCGCGCGGGATCCCGATGCGCGCGCCTCTGAGGCCGTCGCGCGAGAGGTACTTCGTGTAGTCGCGCTCGGGCGTGCAGCGGCTCGTGGCCGGATCGTTCGGGTCGGGACCCTCCATCGCGCCGAGGAGGATCGCGGCGTCGGTGACGGACCTCGCCAGCGGGCCGGCGGTGTCCTGATCGGCGGTGATGGGGATGACGCCGTGGCGGCTGATCCGCCCGACGGTCGGCTTCACCGCCGCGAGCATGTTCGCGTTCGCGGGGCTGAGGATCGACCCCGACGTCTCCGTGCCGACGTTCGCGGCCCAGAAGTTCGCCGCCGTGCCCGTCCCGGAGCTCGAGCCGCCGGTGGCGAGAGCCGGGCGCCCGTCACCGGTGGCCTCGCGCGGGTCGCGTCGCGGGTCGTAGGGATTGAAGCCGTATCCGGTCAGCGCGTTGTAGTTCGTCGGCATCGGCGTCGGAGAACCGGCCACCCAGTTCGCGAGCTCGGTCATCTGCGTCTTGGCGAGGATGATCGCGCCCGCGTCGCGCAGATTCTTCGTCAGCGTCGCCTCGTACGGCGGGACCAGCCCCTCGAACGCGAGCGCGCCGCCCGTGGTCGGCATGTTCGTGGTGTGGATGTTGTCTTTCAGCGCGATCGGAATGCCGTGCAGAGGCCCGCGCGCCGTGCCCGCCGCGCGCTCGCGGTCCAGCGCCTCCGCCTCCTCGAGCGCGCGCGGGTTGACGGCGATGATCGCGTTCAGCCGGTCCTCGTACGTCGCGATGCGCACGAGATACTGCAGGACCAGCTCCCGTGACGTCACGCGCTTCTCGCGCAACGCCTTCTGCATGTCGGGGATGGTGGCCTCGACCACGGAGAAGGGTTTCTGCTGCTGGGCGAACGCGGTGGCGGCGGCGAGAAGGAACGTGCAGACGAGCATCCGCTTCATGGTGGAACCATTCTATCGGCGTTCGCTCGGGACGAGGCGTGAGTCCCGGAGACGCCGAACCCGTGCTAGTGTGGTGTCTCGCAAATAGCGATACGTCGTCAGACACCACACGAGTCTGGTCTCATCCATGATCGAGTCCCTCCAGCCCGTCGGATCCGGGGAATGGGTCGTTCGAGCCGGCGAGAGCATCGCCTCCATCGCCGTCCGCTCCGGCCACGTTCCCGAGACCATCTGGAACGATCCCGCCAACGCCGGTTTGAAGGAGGCGCGCAAGGATCCGGAGATCCTCCTCCCGGGCGACCGGGTCACGGTCATGCCGCTGCGGCAGAAAGTTGCCTCCTGCGCAACGGGGAAGACGCACGTCTTTCGCCGGGTCGCCGTTCCGGCTACGTTCGTCGTGGTGATGGAAGACAGCGAAGGAGAACCCTTCGCGGGCAAGCGCTACGAGCTCGAGATCGAAGGGAAGACGACCACCGGCACGACCGACGAATCCGGCCGCCTCCGCTCTCCTGTGATGCCGATGTCCACGACCGGGATTCTGCGCGTCTGGATCGAGGAGCCCGGATTCGACGATCCGCTCGAGCGCCAACTCGCGCTGAGCGCGCTCTGTCCCGTCCGGCACCCGCTCGGCGTTCAGCAGCGCCTCTTCAACCTCGGCTTCTTTGCCGGACCGATCGACGGCCAGCTGACGCCGGCGACCGAGGAGGCGGCGATGGCGTTCGCCGCATCGCAGGGAATCGAAGAGACCGACGACAATCTCGACGCGCTTCTCGCGAAGCTCGTCGAAGTCCACAAATCGTGAGAGGCTGACATGACGGCGACGGCGGCGATTGCGAAAGAGCACGAGAACACCATCCGCCCGGCGGCGACGGCCACGGCCGCGCAATGTCCGTGAATGCAGGAGGCGGCCCGGTCGGGCGCGCCGTTCGTGCAGGCCGCACCGGCGACGGCAACGGGGTCCGAGAGCGTGCCCTCCATGCCTCCCGAGGCGGGAGGCTGTCTGCGCAAGGCCTCCCAGTCGGGGCAGCCATTCGTCACCTTCATCCCGCCGAGCGGATCGTGATGCCATGAGCCCGGACGTGATCTCCGACGCCGCCGCAGCGGTGATGTTCGAGCTGCTCGAGCCGTTCGAGGCGGAGACGCCGTGGCGCGCATACGCGCTCGTCGATGCAGCCCGCGACGAGCGGATCTTCGCGTCGCTGCGCCTGGCCGACTGCGAGCTCGTGTCGCTCTACCGCGGCGCCGCGGCGGAGAAGCTCGCCACCACCGCGCCGTATCTGATCCGGCTCGAGGCCGACTCCTGGTTCACGCCCTGGCTGCTCGAAACGGCATGGGGCCACAGCTGGGGGCTGTTCATGAGCTCCACCGCGACCCTCGACCAGCTCCGCTCCCACTTTCGCCGTCTGATCATGGTCCGCATGCCCGACGGCGCGGTGGTGTACTTCCGTTTCTACGATCCTCGTGTCTTTCGGGTGCTCCTTCCAACCTGCCTGCCGGAAGAGCTGCGGACGATCTTCGGGCCGGTCGCGCGATTCGTCATCGAGTCCGCGGAAGGCGACGAGGCGATCCGCTTCGTTCTGTCGGAGGGAGCGCTCACCGAGTCGCGGACGCGCGTTCGCCAGGCTCCGGCATGCTGACTCTGCGCGACGAACAGGTGGCCGTCTTGCGGGACGACGTCCGGGCCCGCTTCGAGGAAGCGATCGCCGGACATTTGCGGGAGTACTTTCCCGGGCATTGCGCGGCCATCGGCCCGGCGGCGGTGGCGGCGACGGTGCATTGCGGCGTCGAGCGCGCCGCGAAGTACGACCTCCGCACGCGCCGCGAGGTCGTCCTCTGGACCGCGCTGATGTTCCTCCTCGGCAGCGCCTTCGACCGCGACGTGCAATATCCGTGGGTCCTCCCGACGCTGGCCGCGCCGGGCGACGGCTTCACCCGCGTGCAGCGCCTCTACGACCGGGCCATGCACCATCTCGACGCGATCCGCGGCGAGGACGGACGCGAGGATCTCCGCTACCTGCTCCGCCTCCATCGACTCGACTTTCACGCGGCATCGAGGCGCGACACATCGTTTCTCCTCACCGAGTTGTACCCGTCGAAGGCGTCAGTCCTCGGAGCGGACATCCTCGAGCGCACGATCCGCGGCGCGGCCGAGGAGGCGCGGCGATTCGGGCTCACGACGCGGTTCGGGATCACGTTCCACACCCTCCTCGTCTTCACCCTCGGCGACGGGCTCGCGGATGACCCGCAGTATCCGTGGGCGGGGAAGGTCCTGCGCGAGACGCCGGCCGGCATCCGGGGCGACGTGCTGCATCGCGTGGCCATGCAACGGCTCGAGCGCGGCCTGCGGGAGCCTCGGAACCGGCGAGGCGTAAATGGGTAGCAGCAGCCAGGCCCGCGACCTCGGTCGCGACGCGCGGAAGCTCCCCGCCGACTCGCTCGACGACGGCAACTGCACCGAGATGCAGGAGCTGCACATCGCGTTGCCCGTCCTGCGCGTCCTCATCCGCTGGCATCAGGGCGGTGCCGTCGCCGCGAACGTGCGCGTGAGCCTCGACGGCGGAGCCGCCCGGACCACGGGCGCCGACGGCTACGTGGACTTTGGGCCCGTGGCGCGCGGCCGGCACGCCATCGCGCTCCTTCCGGACCTCCGCACGCCGAGGGAGTACGTGCCGCGCACCGACCCCGTGGCCATCGAATATCTGATCGACGATCACGACGAGGAGTGCGAGGTCGATCAGGTCCGGCGCATCCGGCTCGGCCATGACCTGCAGGTCGCCGCCAACGGCGTCTGGCTGCGCTGGTGGCTTCCCCGGATCGTCGGGTCGGGCGTTCTGCACCAGGGGCACTCGATGTGGATGTCGCTCACGACCTCGGCGGGTGCAGTGTCGTTTCACGGGCTCGACCCCGGCGGCGCGGCCATCGCCCTGGTGAACGACCTGCACGTGCCGCGCGTGGGCGACGCTGCCTGGTGGTATTGCCGCGTCACCGGCGGGGGCAACGCCACCGTGCGCGCCGAGCTGGCGGAGGAAGCGTACTCGCGCGTGGGACAGGCTCACGATGCGAACGCGCTCATCCCGTGGAACTTCTACTTCTGGTCCGCGGCCGTGGTCATGGCGGCGAATGCGAACACGCCGGTGGCCTTCCTGCAGGCGGCGGACGCACGCAACGCGCGCGGGCGGAGTCCCCTCGAGCTCTTCGATGTGCACTTGAATTTGCAGGGGAACGACAGAGCGTTCGCCTGGGAGATCGACGCCGCCCATCCCGATCACAACGACCTGCACGGAGGTGCGAACGCCACCTGGGTCGGTCACTGCAACATGATGGGTGCGGCCTCCGTGGTGGTGGCCGAGCCCCAGGCCCATGTGGCGTCAACTCTGGACGCGGAGGAGATGAAGCTGATCTGCGCGGAGTGGGCGGGGAACCACGTCACCTCGACCCATGTATGGTCGCTCGACAACTACCAGTTCCAGCACGGCAGGGCGCGGACGGTGGTGCCGAGTCTCCTCGCGGTCAACGCGGCCGATCCTGGGTGGCGGGCGCAGAGGAAGACGGCCGACCGCGCCGTGGCCGGCCGGGCCGCGGCGCAATTCTTCGCCGCGCTGCGCCAGTACCTCGGCGCGAACGGCGAGCCGCTGCTCTGCGACATGCGCGCGGCCTACAACGCGCAGAACGTCGTCGCGACGTCCAGCGAAGTCTGGAATCAGGCGCTCTTTCTCTATCGCGCCCGCTACCGCGAGCACCCCGACGCAGCGCACGGCAACGACGCGCGCGACGCACAGGACCTGGCCATGCAGGTGCTGGTCTACGCGAACTCGGACGGCCAGCTCCCGACCAACACCTTCCCGGCGACGATGCAGAACGACGTCATCACCCTCGGCCCCGTGAACTGGAGGCGCACGTACGTGTTCCGGCTGCAGTTCACGAACGATGGCCTTCCCGATGCGAACGACGCCACGAACGAATGGGTCGAGTCCAAGCGCGGGGCCGACGAGGTCTACCTGCCCGGCTACGTCGCGCACATCACCGCCGTGTCGCGGGCCGCGGGCGCCGGCGACGGCAACCCGAAGATCACCACGGCGCACGTCGAGGCGCTCGGGGTGGCGTTCAGCGCGCGCTACCAGCCCGCCTGACGGTTCCGCGTGCCGGGCCGCGCAAGAGGAGGATGTCGGTTCCGGCATTGCCGCGAGCGGTCATCCATTCGATCCCGCGCGTCGACGCCAGCAGCGTGGCCTGGGACGCGAGCGCCGGCTCGACGCGCGCAAGCTCGCGCGGCGAGGCACCGGGCGCGAGATGGAGGGCGCGTCCGGTCGCGGTCACGGCCACCGCGTCCGCGCCGTTGCCGCTCGGGAGAACGCGCAGGTGCGCGGGCGCGTCGTCGATCTCCCATTCCTCGAAACGCCATGGTCCCGTGCCCGCGTTGCGCACGAGCCATTCGGCGGATGCGGCCCAGATGACCGTCCGGGAGCCTCGCCGACGCACACCGGCGGCGGCGATGCGCGGCGGCTCGGCGAGGGAGATCGGCTTCGTGTCGACCGCCGCCGCCAGCAGCGTGCCGCGCTCGAGGTCGTCCTCGAGGATGCGATTGGAGCGTCCGCGCAACTCGTGCAGCGTCAGCGGCGGGCCGGTCAGCCAGACGATCTTCCCGGCGACCACCGCCGATGCCAGAAGAGCTCCCGCGGGGGCGGCGAGGACGCGGTCAGTCGCGGGCATCCCGCGCGCGTCGAAGCGAGCGACGCGCAGCGCGCCGTCGTCGCGGAGGACGAGCGACACGCCGCCGTCTTCGTGCTGGATGGGACGCCCGGCGATGCGCGCCGGTGTTGCGCGCTCGTGGCGCACGCGGAGCTCGACGACTTCGTCGCGGACGAGGACCAGCGTCACCGCGCGCTCCTCCACCCAGGCGATCCAGCGCCGGTAGTCGTGATCGAACGTCGCCCGCGTGGCGAAGTCCGTCTCCGCGATCCGGCCGCGCACCGGAGGCGGATCCGGGATCGTGGCTCCGCTCCAGCGCTGTTGCGGAGCGTGGACGCTCCGAAACTCGAACAGCGCGCGCGGCCCGTCTCCACGGTGCTCGGTGAGGACGTGCACGACGTCGCTGGCGGCGCGGTCGCGCAGAACGTCGAAGGCGCTGCAGTCGATGGGCAGCACGCGCAGCGGCACGCGATCGCTGACCAGGTCGAGATCGTTCCAGCGGAAACGGGCCTCGACCGCATAGTCGCCCGGGCCGGGCACGTCGAGATGCAGGAGCAGATCGGTCTCCCACCAAGCCGTCCTGCCGGTGGCGAGGGGATGTGTCCGCGTTTCCGGGCCGTCGATCACGTCGTCGAAGCCGGCCCGGAGATCGCGGTCGATCCCGCTGCCCGAGGCGAGGATCCGTCCGCCGGCGTCGAGCAGGGTGATGGTCGTGCGGTCGTAGCCGCCCGGCTCGGCGGGGAAGGGGATCGTCGCGCCGGGATTCGTCACCTCCATCCGCAGCGGCACCGACTGGCGATGCACGACGTCGCCGAGGGGAAGGGTCAGGACGAGGTGCAGAGCGTTGATCACGGCGGGCTTTGTCGAGGAAGCACGGCGTCGGAGACGTTCCACCCACGCAGCTTGAGCAGGCACTTACCGCAGAAGCCCGGCCTGGTCTGCGCGTTCGTGGCCCAGCTCAGGTTCGGGCGTGTCACCACTCCCGACGGATAGCTCATCGTGCAGTTGTGGTCGTTCAGGTCGTGGTCGCCGGGATTGTCCGAGACGTCGTTGACGTGGCCGACGTTGTCCGGCTGCGGATCGTTTCCGGTCTCGTGATGGCGAAGGAAGCGTGAGTGCGACATCTCGTGCGCGACGATGAAGCGGTCGTGGTAGTCGTTGTACATCGCGTTGTTCAGGATCACCACGCCGCGCGCGAGGCCGATGCAGCAGAAGCGCGGGTCCCACTGCTCGTCGGGACCGGGAAAGAACCAGCTCGTGTCCCGGACGGTGATCGTCGGGACCCATTTCCCTTGGATGATGATCGATCCCGGCGTCCGGGTCGTGTTCATCACCTGGGCCACCGCCTCGGCGAAGACCTGCATCATGTTGGTGGTGATCTTCGTGCCCATGTCCGCGGTGACGCGTCGCTTGTAGGCGCTGGCGTTGGTGCTTCCCTGGGCCGGGATGGTGTACGGAAACAGCGCCGTGCCGGCGAAGGTGAGGGTCTCTCCGAAATAGGGCTGAACGATCATGGGCAGCGGAACGGTCGACAACTGGTTGTTGACGAAGTTCGTGCCCGTGACGGCGGTGACGGTCGTCGCATCGAGCTCGCAGAATGCCTGCGCAAACTCTCCGGCCACCGCGTTCCAGTCGATGTTGCGCGGCGGCGCGGGCCAGTCGATCACCGCGCCCACGCGGTACCGCCGCACGACCTCCAGCGTCCCGGTCTGGTCGTAGAGGATCCGGTCGAAGGTGACGTTGTTGCCGAATACGGCCGTGTGCGCCTGTTCCAGGGCGTTTTGGTTCGCCAGGCCGTCGAAGGTGATGCGCACCATCAGCTCGTAGTTGTCGCCGGCGATGTGCGACCCCTTGAAGAGAATGCCGGCCTTGCCGCGCTTGCCGGCCGTGGCTCCCTGATAGGCCGTCGAGAAAACGTCGTCGTTGTTCCTGGTGCTGGTGTAGGGGGCGAGCTGTGTGCCGATGTAGAAGTAGCCGCGGTTCGTCGCGCCGGCGCCCGCTCGCGTGCCGCCGAGAGCCGCGGGGCAGTTGTCGCGTACTTGTGCCTGGTCCCAGGTTGCCAGGAGCGCGGCGTCGACGTACTTCTTTGCCTTGGTGGGGCGGTCGGTCGTCGGCTTCGGAATGCGGCTCGTGTTCTCGGGCCTCTCGGTGACGAGCCACTGCACCTTCACCTCGCCCACGCCGCGCGGCGACGCCACTCCGAGCCCCGTCCCATCGGCGTCGTTCTGGCTCATCAGAGTGATCGTCGCCTCCAGCGGCAGCTCGAACGGATCCATGAAGTTGCGGTCGTTGAGGACATTGCCGTCGTCGCGGTCGAAATCGCCGAGGTTGTAATAGAAGAAGTTGTGGTCGAGCAGGATCCGGGCGGTCTCGCCCGGGCCGGGGAGGGTGTTGTTCGGAAGAAGCGTGCGCGCGTGGTCGCCGGCACGCAGCGCGTTGCGGAACGTCGCGTCGTTCCAGAACTGATTGTCCCGGAACCACGGGGCCTCGACCTGCAGGTTCGGATGCTCGTGCGCGTAGCGCATCATCGCCCGGCCGCTGATGGTCGTGTCGTCGCCGATGTTGCCGTCGACCGGCCCGGCGATGTAACCGAGGGTGTTGAGCTGGAACTGCACCCAACGCTGGCGATCGTTCGTCTCGTCGGGCGGGTTGCCGTCCTCGGTCCACGTACCGATGCCCAGGGCGATGGAGCGGTAGAGAACGTGCACGGTCGCCTGCTGCGTCAGTTGCGCGGTCTCCGCCGAGACGGTGATCGTGTACGGCGAGTACAGCGGCGTGACGAACAGGCCGTTGAGCGCTCCCTGGTTCACGTCGCCGCGCCATTGGATCGCATGCTGGCCGTCATTCGCGGGCTGATGGTCGGCCTCGTAGACCACGTTGCCACCGTAGTTCGTCCCGGTGATGCGGATGCGGATGTTGTCGGCGCCGAGGTGTTGCGTCGTGTACGACGCGTTGAGCGTCTCGACACCCGAGGCGAAGTGGTGATCGATGACGTGCAGGGCGAGCGTGGGGACGACCACGACCTGTTCCTGCGACTGCGTGCAGGAGCTGGGCGTCGCATCCACGGTGCTCTGCTTCTCGACCGTGACCGTGCTCTCTTCGAGGAGAACCTCAGACATGGGCCCTCGCGGCGGCCGCGGCGCGCAGATCCAGCCACCGTGCTCCCTCGGCGTAAACGCGGTCCATGCGCTGCGCCGGCGTGAGCCGCGTCTCCGCCAGCAGGGCCGAGGCCCAGGGGAAGCGCGGAGACGTGTCGAATTCCGCGCCGAGCGCGAACCAGAGGTGGATGAACCGGGCCACGTCGTGCTCGGTGTTGATGCCGTATTGCGCGGCGGCATCGATGGCCGCCGCCATCGCCGCGCGCGTCTCCGCGTCCGCCGTCACGCCGTGCCGCCGCCGCACCTCGGGCAGCAGGCGATCGAGAAACGTCTCCCGTCGCGCTGCGGCCAGTGCGGCGAGCTGTTCGGGACGGATGGTGAGCATCGGAAGCTCATAGAGTGCGCGTGCGACCGCGGGTCGTCAACTCCCTGACCGCGGAGTCGTCAGCTGCGATGCAGGTACAATCCGCGCCGCCTCATGACCACGTCCTACGATTCCTCGGCAATCGAAGTCCTCACCGGTCTCGAGCCCGTCCGCAAGCGGCCGGGCATGTACACCCTCACCGAGCGCCCCAACCATCTGGCGCAGGAAGTCATCGACAACTCCGCCGACGAGGCCATCGCCGGCTTCGCGGACGAGATCGTCGTCACCCTCCACGACGACAACTCCGTCTCCGTGCAGGACAACGGCCGGGGCATGCCGGTCGACAAGCACGCCAAGGAAGGCGTCACCGGCGTCGAGGTCATCCTCACCCGCCTGCACGCCGGCGCAAAGTTCTCCGACAAGAACTACCGCTACTCCGGCGGTCTGCACGGCGTCGGCGTCTCGGTCGTCAACGCCCTCTCGAAAAGGCTCGAGGTCTGGGTCCGGCGCGACGGCAACGAGTACTCCATGCGCTTCGCCGACGGCAAGAAGAAGTCCGAGCTGAAGATCGTCGGCTCCGTCGGCAGGCGCAACACCGGCACGACCGTCCGCTTCTGGCCCGACGAGACCTTCTTCGACTCGCCGAAGTTCTCCGTCCCGCGCCTCAAGCACGTGATGCGCGCCAAGGCCGTCCTCTCGCCGAAGCTGCGCATGCGCTTCATCAGCGAGCTCGATCCGGCGGACAACGAGGAGTGGTACTTCGAGGACGGCCTCACCGACTACCTCCTCTCCGAACTGGCCGGCAACGCCATGCTGCCGGAGTCGCCGTACACCGGCCACTTCAAAGGTCATGACCACGAGGTCGACTGGGCCGTGGTCTGGCTCCCGGAAGATGGCGACATCGTCGGAGAGAGCTACGTCAACCTCATCCCGACGACGCAGGGCGGCACGCACGTGAACGGCTTCCGCACCGGGCTGACCGAAGCCATTCGCGAGTTCTGCGAGTTCCGGGACATGCTCCCGCGCAACGTCAAGCTCGCGCCCGAAGACGTCTGGGCGCGCTGCAGCTACATCCTCTCCGTGCGCATGACCAACCCGCAGTTCACAGGCCAGACGAAAGACCGCCTCTCCTCCCGCGAGGCCTCGGCGTTCGTCTCGGGGGTGACCCAGGACGCGTTCTCGATCTGGCTGAACAACAACGTCGCCGACGCGGAAAGAATCGCCAACGTCGCCATCAATCAGGCCCTCGTGCGCCTCAAGCAGTCGAAGAAAGTCGAGCGCAAGAAGCTCACCTCCGGGCCCGCGCTGCCCGGCAAGCTCGCCGACTGCACCGCGCAGGACCTCAATCGCACCGAGTTGTTCCTCGTCGAAGGCGACTCCGCCGGCGGCTCCGCCAAGCAGGCCCGCGACCGCGAGTTCCAGGCCATCATGCCCCTCCGCGGCAAGATCCTGAACACCTGGGAGGTCGAGTCGGGCGAGGTGTTGTCGTCGCAGGAAGTCCACGACATCGCCGTGGCCCTCGGCGTCGATCCCGGCTCGAACAAGCTCGACGGACTCCGCTACGGCAAGATCTGCATCCTCGCCGACGCCGACTCCGACGGAGCGCACATCGCCACGCTGCTCTGCGCGCTGTTCGTCAGGCACTTCCGCAAGCTCGTCGAAGAAGGCCACGTCTACGTCGCCATGCCGCCGCTCTACCGCATCGACGTCGGTAAACATGTCTACTACGCCCTCGACGACGGCGAGCGCGAAGGCCGCCTCGCCCAGATCGCGGCCGAGGGGCTGAAGGGAAAGATCAACATCCAGCGCTTCAAAGGCCTCGGCGAGATGAACCCGTCCCAGCTTCGCGAGACGACCATGGACCCCAACACCCGCCGCCTCGTGCGCCTCACCCTCGAAGACGCGGAGCCCGCGTTCGCCACGATCGACATGTTGCTCGCCAAGAACCGCGCGGGGGACCGCAAGACCTGGCTCACGGAAGAGGGGAACAGGGCGGAGGTGCTCTCGTGAGTGCTGGGTGCTGAGTGCTGGGTCCTGAGTCCTGAGTGCTGAGTGCTGGGTGCTGAGTCCTGGGTCCTGAGTCCTGAGTCCTGAGTCCTGAGTGCTGAGTCCTGGGTGCTGAGTCCTGAGTCCTGAGTGCTGCGCGCGAAGGCGCGCTTGAGAGTCTAGCCCCGCGCTCTGCGCGGGGAACGCCACGTCCGAACAGAAGCGCGGCCGCGAAGGCGGCCGCTACAAAGCGTTGGCTGTCGGGAATCCGAGTCACGCTTCGCCCTTGCGTTCCGCACAAGGCTACGATCTCACACACGATGCGGACACGCTCGGAAGTGCCCCTCCGGCTCAGAGGAGGACCGTGGCGAAGGTGCGACTGAAAAGACTCGCGAAGGGCGAGCCGGCGTTCTTCCGCTGGCTCGGTGCGATCGAAGTCGGCCCGGGCTCGATCGAGGATGACATTCGTGCGGCGCGGAATAGCCAGCGCAGCATGGTCATTCCGGAGAACACGATGACCATTTCGGTGACCGAGTTGAAGGCGCGCCTCTTCGAGGTCGTTCGGGAGATCGAGCGCACCGGAGAGTCCGTGGAGGTCGAGCGTCGCGGCAAGGTGGTCGCCCGCATCGTGCCGGCGACGGAGAAGCGGGTCCGTCCATGGGAAGCCCTCCGCGGAAGTGGGAAACTGCTTGCCGATCCGGAAGAGTCCGTATGGTTCGATCATCCCGGCCGTAAAGGCAAGGGGAAGCGTTGAGACTGTTGCTCGACACGCACATCTGGATCCGGTAGTTCGGATCGGCGGATGAGCTGTCTTCTCGTCGCGAACGCGAGGCACTCGGTGGCGCGGCGGCTCTGGGCGGCATAGCCGCACGGTGTTCGAGGAGGACATCCGCGCCGCACGTCGCTCGCGCGGGAACGTCACACGGCTCCGCGTTCGCGCGGGCTCGATTCACGCGACAATGCCCTGGCTACTGGCAACTGGCTACTGGCAACCGGTGCTACGATGCTTGCGGTCTTTCAGCATTCCCATCCCTATGTCCAGAGCCGATCGCCTCCTCGCGCTCGCCAACCTTCTCTCGGGCGCGCGTCGCCGCACGTTGGCGGAGATCGCCGGCGAACTGGAAACGTCCGCGCGGAGCATCTACCGCGATCTCGCCGCTCTCGAAGAGCGGGGCATGCCCATCGAGCGCGTCGACGGCACCTATCGCCTGATGGAAGGAGCGCGCATGCGCCCGCTCGCGCTCACCGCCCGCGAGCGCCTGCTCCTATCCATGGTGATCGAAAACCCCGCCCTCCTCGGGCAGAAGGCATTCGCGAAAGACCTGCGCAGCGTTCGCAACAAGCTCTCCGCCGAGACCGCGGTGGAAGGGGAGACCGTCGCGGCGCTGGCGGGTCCCGATCGCAGCGGGCCGGTCGCGCCGGAGATCGCCGCCTCCATCGAGGACGCCATCCGTCGTTCGCACTCGCTGTCGATCGAGTACACGTCGTTGAGCGACGGGAAGACGACCTGGCGTGGCGTCGATCCGTGGGTCGTCGTCCATCGCTCCGAGGCCTGGTACCTCGTCGGGCGCTGTCACCGGCATGACCAGCCGCGCACCTTCCGCCTGGACCGCATCGCCGCCGTGCTGCCGATCGGCGGCAGCTTCGTTCGCCCGCTCGATTTCGACGTCGACCGCTGGTACGGCGCGAGCTGGGGAGTCGAGGCCTCGCCGGAGGCGGTGGACGTCCACATCGTCTTCGACCCCAGCGTCGCGCCGCTGATCGAGCATGGCTGCCACCATCCCCGCGAGGAGAAACAACGGCGCCCGGACGGCCACCTCGACTACCGCGTCCGCATCGGGCCGCTCGATGAGCTGGCCCGCTGGATCACCGGCTTCGCCGGCGCAGCGGTGGCCGTGACGCCACAAGACCTCGTCGACCGTGTCAGGAGCATTGCCGCCGGTGCCGCCGCCGCACATCCCGCGTCGCAAAGGGCGGCGGCAATGACGCGGGGTGCGTCGAAGAAAAAGGGTCAGTGACAGGAACTGACAGTGGGCGGGGGTAGGGTGCACCGTGGAAATGAGAGACCGAAGCATGATGAGTCGTCGTGGGTCCTGTATTTCGACGCAAGGCATTGTCGTCTCGTCGTGATGACTGCCGGAAACTGTCAGCACCGCACTCCATGATCGCCTCGGAGGATTCAATGGCTCACAAGACTCGGACACGCGATTATTTCTGCCCCGTCTGCCGCAAACCGCTCACCCGAGAAGAGTACGATTCGGCTCTTGGTCTGTACGACGAGCGCCAGGAGGATCTCGCGCGGCGGGAGAAGGAGATTGAAACGCGCGAGAACGACTTCCAGAAGGAGAAAGCGCGACTGATTCTGGAGGCGAGGCGAGCGAAAGAGAAAGGGATCGAAGTAGGACGCGAAGCCGAAAGGAAGCGAGCGGCGCGTGCTCTGGCCGCCGAGCGTGAGGCGGTCGAGCGGCGGGCTCGCCAGGTCGAAAAGCGCGAGGCCACCTTCCACAGGGAGAAGGAAGAGCTTCTGGCGAAGGCGAAGGCCTCGATGGAGAAGGGGATCGAGCAGGGGATCCAGAGCGAGCGACGCGCTGAGCGCCTCCTGGCCGTGCAGGGTTCGCTCCTGCGGCAGTATCTAATCCCCCGCCACCGCGCGCATCTCACCGACTGCGGCGTAGGAGAGATGTCGCGGACGGATGTGAAGCTCGTGTCATCTGCGGTCTACGACGATCAGAAATGGCGAAGAAACTCTCGGGAAATCGACGAAGAGTCTCCTGAGCTCATCGAAGAACGGAATCTTCAACGCTTCTCGTTCGTGGCGCCGCCCACGACGATCTCGTCCCTCGCTCGCTCGGCCGCGAACGTGAGGTGCGCGGCCCGTCCCTCTTCGGTCAGCGACGGATACTCCGCGACGATCTCGTCACGACTCGCGCCGCCCGCCAGCAGCTCGAGGATGAAGTCGACGCTGAAACGCTCCCGCGAATGCATGGCTTGCCGCCCAGCAGGTCGGGGCGTGATACCGCCACCGTCGAAACTTCTGCTGCGGAGCTCTTGGCCCGCTCAAGCTACCTCGGCGCGCGGAGAATTGACACGTTTCATCGTGTCGCGCTTTTCGGGAAGGGCACAACGTGACTGAGAAAGATTTCGAGAATGCATTCGAGCAATTGACGGGGAATCGCCCCTTTCCTTGGCAGTCGAAGTTGTTTCACCGGATGCGCCTCGGAGCGGAATCAATCCCGGCGCGGTGCGACATCCCGACGGGACTGGGCAAGACATCGGTCATCGCGGTCTGGCTTCTGGCGCGGGCAGTCAAACCCACACTTCCACGGCGGCTGGTTTACGTGGTCAACCGGCGGACGGTGGTCGATCAGACGACGTTCGAGGTGGAGAAATACAAGGAACGGCTGAAGAAACAAGGGCGGGACATGGCCGTCAGCACCTTGCGTGGCCAATTCGCCGACAACCGCGAATGGTCGGCTGATCCATTGCGCGAAGCGGTCATCTGCGGCACGGTGGACATGATCGGGTCGCGCCTGCTGTTCGGCGGGTACGGCATTGGGTTCAAGAGCAAACCCCTGCACGCGGGCTTTCTCGGACAAGACACGCTGATCGTCCATGACGAAGCGCACCTGGAGCCGGCCTTTCAGGATCTGCTCCTTGCGATCGAATGCGAGCAACGCCATGGCCGATTTCCGGATCGGCATCCACTGCGGGTGATGGAGCTTTCGGCGACATCGCGGAATGATGGAGAGGTGTTCGGACTGACCGACGAAGAGAAGCAGGCGGATTTCGACAGGGCAGATGTCTCGACCGAACTTCGCACTGTTTGGAACCGAACGCACGCGAAGAAGATGCTTCTGTTGCATCCGGTGCACGACGAGAAGGAGCAACTCGCCGAGCGACTTTCCGAACTCGCTCGAGCACACGAAGACACCGGGCGGGCGATTCTAGTATTCGTGCGGACGGTCGACAATCTCGGGAAAGTCCTCGCCGAGTTGAAGAAAGATCGAACGAAGCAGCTCACCGGCACGATGCGCGGATATGAGCGGGAAGGACTGCTTGCCGATCCGGTGTTCGCCCGCTTTCTTCCGGAGCCAACCCGCTCCGAAGGCATCGTTCCCGCCGATGGCACCGTCTATCTCGTCTGCACGAGCGCCGGCGAAGTCGGCGTCAACATCTCCGCCGATCACCTTGTCTGTGACCTGACGACGTTCGAAAGCATGGCGCAGCGTTTTGGACGGGTGAACCGGTTCGGTCTCCGCGATGACACGCGAATCGACGTTGTTTATCCGGAAAGGTTCGACGAAAAAGATAAGCTCACTCCCAGCCGTCAAAAGACGCTCGATCTGCTTCACCAACTCGATGGCAACGCCAATCCTGACGCGCTGGGCAAGCTCGACGCAAAGGCCCGAGTCGCCGCGTTTGCCCCATTGCCCACCATCCTTCCCACGTCCGACATCCTTTTCGACGCCTGGAGCATGACCAGCGTTCGAGACAGAATGCCCGGCCGGCCGCCGGTGGAGCCATACCTCCACGGCATCCGCGACTACGAGCCAGCCGAGACACAGGTCGGCTGGCGCGAAGAAGTCGGCGTGATCGTCGGCGATTTGATCGAGGATTATCCGCCCGAGGAATTGCTCGAAGCCTACCCAGCCAGGCCGCATGAACTGCTGCGCGATCGTACTGACCGCGTGTGGAAGGAACTCGTCAAACTGGCCAGCCGCCATCCCGGCACGCCCGCGTGGGTCGTAGACGAACAGGGCAAGATCGAAGTTCTGGCCGAGATCTCAGATCTCGCGAGTTGGCACAGAAAGCAGGCAGACCGGCGACTTGGAGGCACAACGGTACTGCTTCCTCACGACATCGGCGGACTGACGAGCCAAGGCACGTTGGATGGTGATTTCCCGCCGTTGCCGAAGAAAGACGAGTCCCCTCAGCCGAGTAATGACGATGTTGCTGACGAGTGGTCCGACGAAAAGGGGCCACGGAGGACGCGTCTGCGCGTAAGCTCGGGCAATAACGACTCCGCCATCATTCCGAAGGGGATGAAGCCGGTCTATCGAATCGTCTTTACTGATCCAACTGACGAAGGAGAGCCCACCGAAGAATGGATCTGGTGCGAACGCACCACACAAGCCGACGCCGACGCCCGGAGCCGATCCAGCTATGGCCTTGACCCGCATCTCGCCGACGCGAAGGAAGCGGCCGCTCGGTTCGTGTTGGGGCTGTCCCTGGATTGCGATCTGCGCGACGCGGTCATTCTCGCCTCATCGTGTCACGACCTCGGCAAGGACCGCCAGCGCTGGCAGCGCGGCATCGGCAATGACAACTATCCCGAAACCAGGTGGGCCAAATCCGGCAGGCGCCGCGGGCGAATCGAACGTGCGCCTTACCGGCACGAGTTCGGATCGATCCTGGACATTCAGAACCTTCCGGCATTCCAGGCGCTCTCAGATGATTCTCGCGAGTTGGTCCTGCACCTCATCGCCGCTCACCACGGCCGGGCGCGGCCGCACTTCACACCCGAAGAATGTCTCGATGAGAAACACTCCGTTCAAACTGCAAGGCAACAGTCGATCGACGCCGTCAACCGCTTCGCCCGGCTCCAGCGTAAGTTCGGCCGCTGGGGCTTGGCCTACCTCGAGTCCCTCGTCCGCGCCGCCGACTACGCCGCCAGCAAACTTGCCGACTCGAGTCCCGCCGGAGGCGGCCAATGATCCGCATCCCCGTCGACCTGACCAACCCCGGTCAATTCTTCGCCTGCTGCGGATTGCTGGAAGTGGCCGACCGCCTCTGGCCGGGGGTGGAGGGGTGGTTTCAAGGCAACGCGTTTTGCATTGTGTCCCCCGAGGTATCGTTCGTTGCAACAATGCAAGCGGTTGCGGAAAGCAATGTCGCCAACACCATGACACCGGCACAGATCGCGCGGCTGAGTGAATTGTCGAACTTAAATAAGAAGCAGCGAACGGACACCTTGGAACAGGAAAAGAAGGCGTTGGAGTCCCTCCGGCGTGAACTGCCCGTCGTGCTCACAGGGAAGATCGGCTTCCGGATCGACTGGTTCCGCGATGAATATTCCGGCGGTTCGCGGTTCAAGACCTGGGCAGGTCAGCAATCCGTCCTCGACATCGCGCAAGCGATGCACGGCGGCATCAAACCCCACGTCGAAGCCGAAGCCACCCTCTGGACTTCGAACCGCGGAATCGGCCTTCCGTTCAACTTCGATTCCGACCTCGGCGCACAAGGTTCCGCGCTCGATGTCGGCTTCAGTTTCGATCCACTCGCTGGGAGTGAGACGACGCGCATCGAAGGTACCTGCAAGCCCGGGCTGGAACTGTTTGCTTTCATCGGGCTGCAACGCTTCCGCCCCCGCGAGATCGCCGGCCATAATCGATTTGCGTATGTCGCATGGCCGATGCCGCTCGCGCCATCAGTGGCGGCATGTGCGGTTTCGCAAGCGCTCCCGCTGGAAGATGCGCCTATTTTCGAGTTTCGCTTGCTCTATCGAACGAAATACCTCAAGAGTTTCTTACCCGCACAATTCTATCAAGGAGACTTGGATGATTGATCTGATCGAGTACGACGACTGGCTGACCAAGGATACGGCCGCCGCCATCGTGATTCGCGAGCCGCTTGTGCCGGTGGAGGGCGCGGATGGCGTGATCTTTCCCGCCACGTATGCCGCTGCGGAAGACAAGAAGGTCTTCCCCGGCGGATACAATATCGACCCGCCTGCGGGCGAGAAGAACGTCTGCCTCGTCGACAGCGTCGGCAGCCAGGCGAATCGCATCGAGCCGATCTTCGCCAAGCTCGATTACACCGGGCTCGTCCCGCAGGTTGTCATCCAGGCTGGCGAGAGTTCGGTGAACCTGCTCGAGGCCGGCCATCGCGCCGGTGATGCCATCGTCCGCTGCACGCCGTTGCAGAAGAAGCTGCAAAATGCCTTCAAGGACCTTCTCAAGGGCAACGCGCTGCCGATGGCGAAGGTCGCGCCGACCTCGCTCGTCTTCGGCGTGTGGGATTCGCGCGACACTCAGGCCAAGCTTCCGCGCCTGATAGCCTCTACGATCCGCGCGTTCGACGTGCAAAAGCTCTCCCGCTCGGCGCAGTTCAATCCCAGCGCCGACTACATCGGCCTCGGCCTGCTCGAAGACACCACCGACAAGAAAGTTAAAGACGCCTATGCAGAGCGTGGCTTCATTCACGTACCCGCCTCCGGCTCGCAGGGCGGGGTGATCGCCAAGGGCGGCATTCGTCGCGATGTCACCTTCAGCCTCGCAGCGCTCCGGCTGCTTTCGGCCGGTGATGACGTCAAGCAGACGCTCTCCCTGCGTCGCTACGTGTTGGGCTTGTCCCTGGTCGCCATCACCGCACCCTCTGCGACTTATCTGCGTCAGGGCTGCAACCTCGTGCCCGATATCGATCACCCGCGAACCGTCACGCTCGTCAACGTCGACGGTGCCCGCAACGAATTTAAGCTCAAGCACGAGCAGGCGATCGCCTTCGCAAAGCTCGCGGCGAAGGAATTTGGCGTTGGCGAATCGCAGACCGTCAAGTTCGATTCCGACCTAGCCAAGAAGGACATTGCCGGAGAAAGCGACGTGAAGCAAACGCGAAAGAAGTCAGCCAAAGCCGCCGCGGAACGCAAGCCGGAGGACTAGTGAAACCGTCGCTCTGTATCAGCTTTCGTTTCATCCAGCCGGTCCCGCTCTTTCACGGGCGCGGGAACGCGGGCGCACCCGAATGGCCGCCATCACCGATGCGGGCGTTTCAAGCCCTGCTGAACGCGGCCTGCCTGCGGGTGCGCGGCAATCCGCTCCCGCCCGAACTGCGATCGGCTCTCGAGGTGCTCGAAGTGCTATGCCCTTCGATCATCGCACCGCGCGCGATACTCAGTTCAACTGGTCATCGAGCGTACGTGCCGCACAATCAAACGGACTTGGTGACCGCCGCGTGGGATCGCGGCAATATCGATGCAAGCATCGCGTCTCACCGCATCGACAAGGACTTTCGCCCGCACCGTCTCGAAACCGACGGCGACGATCTGCCCGCCATTCACTACCTGTATTCGCTCGAAGCAACCAACGCCGATTCGATCGAACTGCTGGACGCCATTCGCCCGTCTGTCCGGGCGATTTACTGCCTGGGTTGGGGCGTCGATCAGGTCATTGCTGATGCGGTGCTGGTTGATTCGTCATCATGGACAGCCACCGGTGAAACTTGGACCCCCACGCCACGAGGGGGGCAACGGCTTCGCGTCCATCGCAAAGGGTCGGTTGACGCCCTCACTGCGCGGCATGGCAAGTTCCTCACTCGTCTGATCCAAGGCGACTGGACTCCCGTCCCGCCGCTCACCGCGATCGAGCAGGTTCGCTACCGTCGCGAGAGCGATCCTGTTCCGCGACCTATCGCCGTCTTCAAGTTGCTCGATTCTAACGAAGACCCTGCGCGGTATCCCCACGCCAAGCTCGTTCACATCGCCGGGATGGTGCGGCATGTCGCGATCCAGGCGATGACCGAGGCCGGAGCGGACGCCGATTTCGTCAACCGAGTCATTCGCGGCAAGCGCGACCCGTCTTCCGGCGATGCGCACCAACAGATTTCTTACGTCCCGCTGCCTTCCATCGGGCACGCACACGCCGACGGCATCATCCGCAACGTCATGCTCGTCGCGCCGGTCGGCATGGAGCGTGAGCTTGCCGATTTAGCACGCCGCATCGACGGTCTTCCTCTGAAGCCCGAGGGAAAGCTCGAAGGGTGCGAGCCGGACTCGCCGACCGGCGTCTACTACGCCGAACTTCGGCAGTTCACCCCGGCCAAGGGAAAGTTTATCGACACTCTTTACCTCGGCACATCCGGCATCTGGCAATCGGTCACGCCGATGATTCTTGACGGCCACAACGATAGAAAGCCGGGGAAGACGATCAAGCTGATTCAGACCGCGCTGCAGCGGGCCGGCATTGAAACGCTGTGCGAGTTCACCTGGCAATCGGTCCCGTTCTTCAAGAACTGCCTCGGCGCCCACAAGTACGACCGATTCGGCAGGCTCACCGGATACTACCGCCCCGCACATCTCAAAGATCTGACCGCCGTTCATCTGCGGATCCAATTCGCTCATCCCGTCCCCGGTCCGCTCACCCTCGGCGCGGGTAGGCATTGTGGCTTTGGCCTGATGGCCGTGGCGGATTGACCGGCGGCGCCTCACGGGCGCTGCGGGTGCACCAGCACGACTCGTCCGCCGCGCCGTGCCGCTGCCTGCCACCACGGTGCACACGCACCTGTGGCTCGCACGAGAGATCGACGAGTCGCTGCTCGTGGGGTGACTCTCGATACTGATGTTTTCGCTGCGGCCGTCCTTGAGTGGCACTTTGTAGGTCACATTGGCGATTTGCCAACTGTCCACGCCTCATGTCTCAAATGGGCGCTGTGGGAGTGGCACGAAACGCAATAGTCGAAGGCAGGGAGTGCATCGTCGCGTTCAACCGCCGGAGCGGGCGCGCCGCGACGGTTCAGACGCGTCCGTCGCTCCGTCGAGCGAGCGGTTCGGCCTGACGGCGGTGATCGGCCCCATTACACTGGGGTAGAGTTCATAGGGCCTCGCCCCATTTTGAGGGAGGCTCCTCCACCACCGGAATGCGATTGACGTGACGAATCGGATGAAACCACCCGCCAATCGAAGAGAGCATTCGCGCCATGGTCCGACGGATCGTGTGCGGCTTCGATCCCCGATCGGATCATCCTATTCGGGTCACATGCGCGCGGTACGGCCGGACCGGACAGCCATGTCGGCCAGCCGATGACGATGCCGCTGGCGGGCTCTCGCCGCGAGAAGGGAATCGAAGTCCGCGTCGCGCTCCGCGATGTTCCCATCTCCAAAGAAGTCGTCACGACTCCGGAGGAATTCGAACGCCGGCGTGAAGTCCCCGGTACGGTCGAGCGACCGGCCGTCCACCGGAAAGCGGTACCGTTGTGATCCGCGACCGCCGGACTGGTACGGAATCGCGCTTCCTCCGGGCGAGTTGGCGGTATTCTGAAGACCGGCGATGATTCACAAAGAACTGCTGAGGCGCATCTCGATCGACCCGAACGTCTGTTTCGGCAAGCCGTGCATTCGGGGTCACCGGATCTGGGTCTCGCTGATCCTCGATCTGCTCGCCTCCGGAATGACGACCGAGCAGATTCTCGAAGACTATCCTCAACTGACCGCTGAGGACATTCGAGCCTGTATCGAAGCGCTACCGCGGAATCGTCGTGCTCCGGCTCGCTGAGCCGCTGACACTCGAGGGGATCCATCGCGCACTTCGCCGGGTCGTGATGGCTGCTTCTGTGACGAGTGTCGACCGCAGGCTCTGGATCGCGGACGAGCGCCGGTTGCGAGAGCTCGAGCGCGACGCAGACGACGAATTGGAGTGATAGGGCCGGGGAGTACGTTCTCGATCCTCTTCCGAATGAACCGGAGACGCTGGCGTAGTGGAAAGTCCCTGTGCGGCTGTGTGCCTCGTTCGAAACATGACGGACCAATAGCCGCGGTTTCCACGTGGCAAGAGGAGTCGTCATGGCGATTGGCAGGAAGAAGTGTCGTCAGTTCAGCACCAGGAGAAGGCAGCGATCCTGAGGCGGTGCATTGGTCGACAAGGTGGCGGTGACCAGCGTTCGAGTCGAAGGCCATCCCTTCCGAACGCATCGCGGACGGCGCGTGCGAGCTCGCGCCCTTCTTGTTCGCCGAGTGATCCTTCGAGAGCAAGCCAGGGCTGATCGGAGGTGGCGGAGGCTTCCTTGACCTCGATCGACACCTTGGCGTGATCGGCCACGCCGCGGAGCGGTTGGGCGAGCTTCAGGATGTTCTCGCGTGCGTTGTATTCGGCTTCGATCGTCTTGCCCATGTCGGAAGGATAACGGTGTCGAGCAGGAAGTTGTTCTGCATCGCTCATCTGCCCTGCACCGCTCCCTCCCGCCCGGGACGCAACCGCAGCTTCATGAATCATCGATCCGCCCCGCCCTCCACTGACAGGAACTGACACCACCTCGTCCTAAGCTCCCCGCGGAGGTGAGCCCCCCCATGACGACGATGACGACGATGACGACGATGACGACGGCACTCGAAAACCTTGGTTCCGACGCGTTGACCGAAACCGCTCTTCCCCTGCCCAAAGGCGACGTCCCCGCACTCGTTCCCGCCCGCATGCTCAACGAGTTCGCCTACTGCCCGCGACTCGCGTATCTCGAGTGGGCGCAGGGGGAGTGGGAGGAGAGTGCCGACACGGTCGACGGCTCGCGCGTCCACCGGCGCGTCGACACACCCGAGGGACCGCGGGCGAAGTTTCACCACCGCTCGGTAGCGCTCTCGAGTGAACGCCTCGGATTGACGGCCGTCGTCGATCTCATCGAGACCGACGGCAGGCGGGTCCGCCCGATCGACTACAAGCGCGGGAAGAAGCCGCAGGTCGCCGGAGGGGCCTGGGAGCCCGAGAAGGTCCAGCTCTGCGCGCAGGGGCTGCTGCTCCGCGAGCAGGGCTACGAGTGTCACGAGGGCGTCCTCTACTTCGCGGGCTCGCGCGAGCGCGTGCGCGTCCGCTTCACCGAGTGGCTCGTCGAGCGGACGCTGGACCTCCTCGGACAAATGCGGACGACCCTGCGCGGCGGCGAGATCCCCGCGCCGCTCGAAGACAGCCCGAAGTGTCCACGCTGTTCGCTCGTGTCCATCTGTCTTCCCGACGAAGTCAACTTCCTCCGCAATGGTGGCAAGGTCCGTGCGATCGGAGTCACCGATCGCGGCACGCACCCTCTCGTCGTCCAGGAGCCGGGAAGCTACGTCCGGCTCTGTGGCTCCCGTCTCCGCGTGATGAAGGACGACGCGGAGATCGCCAGCATGCCGCTGATCTCGCTCTCCCAGCTCGTGCTCATGGGAGGCACCCACGCATCCTCGGCCGTGTTCCGCGAGTGCCTCCGCGCCGGGGTGAACATTCTCCACATGAGCGGAGGATCGTGGCTGAACGGCGTGACCACCGGAGCGACGCACAAGAACATCGAGCTGCGCGCCGAACAGTTTGCCGCTGCCCGGGACGAACCGCGGCGCCTGGCGATCTCGCGGCCGCTCGTGGCAGCGAAGATCCAGAACGCCCGCGTCCTCCTGCGCCGGAACGGCGAGGCGGAGGAGCGGGAGCTCGAGATCCTCCGCGGCTTCGCCGAGGCCGCGTCGCGCGCGCACACGTTGGAGGAGCTCCTCGGCATCGAAGGCTCCGCGGCGCGCCTCTACTGGTCGCGCTTCTCGACGATGCTGAAAGGGGAGGAGGCGCGGCGCGCGTTCGAGATGGCCGGCCGCAACCGCAGGCCGCCGCGCGACCCGGTCAACGCGCTGCTCTCGCTGGCCTACGCGCTCCTGACGAAGGACTGGGTCGCGGCACTGCACGGCGTGGGCATGGACCCGCTGATGGGCTTCTACCATCGCACGCGCTACGGTAAGCCGGCGCTCGCGCTGGACATGATGGAGCCGTTCCGCCCGGTGATCGCCGATAGCGTCGTGTGCGGTGCGATCAACAACGGCGAGGTGCGCGACTCGGACTTCT
>CAZLGP010000234.1:0-8637 GCA_964558905.1 uncultured Thermoanaerobaculia bacterium
CGGACGCATCGACGCGCGCATCGAGCGCGAGACGCTCGTCGTGAAGAAGCTCTGGCTGGAAGACGAGGAGACCGATCGCGCCGTCATCGACGCGGCCCTCGAGAGGCAGGCGGCGCTGTGCGGCGCGAAAGGGGTGCGGACCCGTTGGCGGTTGACGGTTGACGGTTGACGGTTGACGGGAGTACGACGAGATCCAGCGTCGGTTTCTCCCGCCAACCGCCAACCGCCAACCGGCTACTCCTCCTCGGCGCGGCGCTTCTGCGGCACTTCTTCGCGTCGATCTCCTTCAGGGAAGCAACTTTTCACCGCTTCCCTTTCACTTTCGCCTTGGCGTCACTCAGCACTCAGCACTCAGCACCCAGCACCCAGCTCCCACGACTCAGGACTCAGGACTCAGAACCCAGTCCAGTCCAGCACCTGCCCGCGTTTACGGCGTGCAGCAGTCGTCGATGATGATCTCCGGGTCGAGACGGGGGTGCTTGGCCGTCCAGACGTCGTACTTGCAGCGAGCGCCGGCGGCGTCCGTCGGCAGCGTGCGCGCGGTGCAGTGCGCGCCGCGGCAGGTCATGTTCGTCACGCAGCCGGGTGCGACCTCGATTCCCAGCTCTCCCCCGCCGGAGCGCGTCCACCAGTGGATCACGACCGGCTGGCGATCGCTCTGTCCGACGTCGTGTACCCGAATGGGATCGGGATTGACGCTGAGCGTGCCGCCGAGATCGTCGACGCAGACGATCGGTGCATTGCGATCGGCCTTCCCCTCGCCGGCACCGCAGGGGCTCTTCAGAGTCTTGTCCCCGCCACCGCCATCGACTCCCGGATTGGCGCTGCACGTCGTGAAGACGAGCGCGACCGTAACGAGCAGAATCCACCGGAGCAGGATGCGAACCTCGGACATGGTCTCCTCCTTCTGCAGTCAGCCCTTCGATTGTACGGCGTTCCTGAAGGAGGGAAGGTCGTGGAGGGCCTTCAGGTCCGGATCACCGGCGAGATCGCGGGTGGGATACCCGTTCGCGACGGCGCGCTCGATCCACGAGACGGCGCCTTCGGTGCTCCCGCGCAGCAGTGCAATCACCGCCGCCTTGTACAGCACCGACGAATTCGTCGGATCGATCTCCAGTGCGCGGCGGATCTCGCGCTGTGCGTCCTCCAGCGCGCCGCCGTGCGCGAGACTGAAGGCGAGCACCGAGTGCGTCAGGGCGTCGTAGGGATTGATCTCGAGCGCGGCGCGGGCGGCGCTCACCGAATGCGCGTACGCCTCCTTCGCGCGCGCGCTCTGCCCCGGGACCCAGCGGCAGGCATCGCCGAGGTTTGCCCACAACACGCAATCGCCGGGTGCCAGCGCCACGGCCTTCTCGTACGACTGGCGTGCATCGTCATAGCGTCCGAGGCGGAACTGCAGCGTTCCGACGTTCGAGAAGCCGGTCGGCGTCGGGGAGAGCGCGAGGGATCGTTGAAGAGACGCGAGCGCCTCGTCGTGCTTCCCGAGTTGAAGGAGCGCCGCGCCGAGGTTCCCGTGCGCGCTGACGAACTCGGGATCGAGCTCGGTCGCCCTGCGGAAGTGGGCCGCGGCATCGGCGAATCGGGAGCGACGCTGGCAGAAGACGCCGTAGCGCACGAGCGCGCCCGCGCTGTCGGGGCGAATGCTCAGGACTTTGCGGTACAGCCCCTCGGCCTCGACCGGGCGGCCCTGGCGATCGTACGCAACCGCGAGACCGACCAGCGCGGAGGGATCGTTCGGCCGGAGCGCGAGCGCGCGCTGGAACGACAGGACCGCTTCGGCGTGGCGTCCGGACGCGTTCTGCAGATCGCCGAGGGTGGTATGTGCGTCCGGATCGTTGGCGCTGAGAGCCACGCCGCGGGTTGCATAGACGGTCGCCTGCTCGACGAGCGTGGGCCGGCGCGCGAGCACGGACTTGAAGAGGAGCGCGCGCGCAAGCATCGCATTGACGGGTCCCGACTCGCGCGCGTTGCGAAGGATCGATTCGAGAGAGGCGATGGCCTGGTCCATGGCTTCTTCGTCCCGCGCGCGCTGCAGCAGCCCCACCGCCTCGGTGAAGCGGCGCTGATCATCGGAACCGAGGACGGCCTGCGCTGCCTGCGGTCGCGGCGGAATGGGGCGTCCGAGGGCGCGAAGGAGATCGCTTGCGACGACATCCTGGAGTGCGAAGAGATCCGCCGACGCGCGCGTCGCGGTGCTCGCGGCCAGCGTCCGCCCGTCGCGCGCGTCGACGAGGGCCACCGTGACCCGGACGTCGCCGCCGCCGCGCTTGACGGTGCCGCGCACGACCGCGTGCGCACCCGTGCGCTTCGCGATCTCGCGGAGGTCGGCGTCCTCGGCGATCGGCGCGCCGTCGAACGGCGTCGCCACCCGGAGCTCGCGCACCTGCGCGAGTCGTGTGGCGATCATCTCCGAGATGCCGTCCGCGAAGACGCGACCCTCTTTCGTCGCACCGAGATCGCGGAACGGAACGACGGCGATGGACGTGACCTGACGCGCGGCATCGCGGCGTTCCCAGATCAGGAAGCCGACCGCGATCGCGATGCCGACCACCGCGGCGATCGCCCACCCGACCGGCGAGCGTCTCCGTCGCCGCGGGGACTCCGACACCGCGCGCCGCTCGACCGACGAGTGCGTGAAGCTGTCCCGGACTTCGCGGAGGTCGCGAGCCAGATCGCGCGTCGACGCGTAGCGATCGCGCCGGTCCTTCGCCAGACAGCGCGAGACGATGCGATCGAGGTCGGGCGGGATGGTCTCGTTCACGGCGGACGGCGGCGGCGGCTCGTCGCGCAGAATCGACGCGAGGGTCTCGGTCTTCGAGCCCTTCTCGAAGGGGCGCACCCGCGTGAGGAGCTCGTAGAGCATGACCCCGAACGAGAACTGGTCCGAGCACGCGTCCATCTCCCGTCCCGTGGCCTGCTCGGGCGACATGTAACCCACCGTGCCGAAGATCGTGCCGGGCGACGTATGGGGCATGGTCGTATCGTCGGCGGAAAGGGCTCGGATCTGCTTGGCCAGGCCGAAGTCGAGGATCTTCACGAAGCCCTCGGGGGTGACCATCACGTTGTCGGGCTTGAGGTCGCGGTGGACGATGCCCCGGTCGTGCGCGGCGGCGAGACCGTCCGCGACTTTGGTGGCGATGCGCAGCGCATTCTTCAGCGACAGCGCCTCGCGCGTGGAGATCGTCCGAAGGTCTTCGCCGGCGACGAGCTCCATGGCGATCCAGGCGAACCGCTCCGACTGCGAGATCTCGTAGATCGTGACGATGTTCGGGTGATTCAGGGCCGAGGCCGCACGCGCTTCCTGCTCGAATCGGCGGAGCGCGTCCGGGTTGGAGGCGAGGTCGGACGGGAGGATCTTCAGCGCAACTTCGCGGCCGAGCTTCGCGTCCCGCGCGCAGTAGACCTCCCCCATGCCTCCGACGCCGAGGGCCCTGAGGATCTCGTACTGGGCGACGCGATCGCCGGCGAGGAGTTGCACGGATCACAGGATAGGACGAATGGGACCTATGGGACGAATGGGAGGACGAGACAGGAAGAGCGGTATTCGTCCTGATCATCCGTCCCATGAGTGCTGGGTGCTGGGTGCTGGGTCCTGAGTCCTGAGTCCTGAGTCCTGAGTGCTGAGTGCTGAGTGCTGAGTGCTGAGTCTTGCCCGCCCTCGGACTCAGGACTGAGGACTGAGGACTGAGAGCACCCCGGTGATGAACGTCACAGAGAATATAACCACATGTGCATATAGTTACGGTCACCATGAGCAACACGTTCGAAGTCACCTTCCCCGGCGGCGTGCGCGTCGATGCCAGCTATCGCGGCCACACCATCCACACCGATCAGCCGGCGCCGTACGGCGAAGACACCGCCGCCGCGCCGTTCGACCTCTTTCTCGCTTCCATCGCCACCTGCGCGGGCTTCTATGCCCTCCGCTTCTGTCAGGAACGGAAAATCGCCACCGACGGGTTGTCCCTCTCGATGTCGACCGAGCGCGATCCGGAGCGAAAGCGCCTGCGCAAGATCCGCATCTCGCTCACCGTGCCCGAGGGTTTCCCGGACAAGTACGAGAGCGCGATCTTGCGGGCGATGGACCAGTGCGCGGTGAAGAAAGCGATCGCCGAGCCGCCGGAGCTCGAGATGGCGGTGACGCAGGCAACGGCCGTGGCGCGGTGAGAATCGGTTGCAGTAAACCGCGAAGGCCAGCAGACCGTCCTCGCAACTCGCAACTCGCACCAACTCCCAATTCCCACTCGCGCCTCACAGCTGACGCCTCCTGCGGCTGCTGCGCGGCGTCCATGCCGCCGATCAGCGCGCAGTGAGCGGGATCAGCGCGCCGCTCACGCTCGCGCCGGAGTCGCCGAGGAGGAAGCGCAGCGTCGCCGCGACGCGCTCGAGCGGCACCAGTTGCTCGCGCGGCATCTCTTTGCGCATCGCCGGGGTGTCGAGCGCCGAGGGCATCAGTGCGTTCGCGGTGATCGGCGTCCCCTTCAGCTCCTTTGCGAGCACCTCGACGAGAACGTTGAGCGCACTCTTCGCGACCGTGTAGGCGATGCTGCCCGGCGCCTTCGTCCGGGCGGCGTCGGAGCTCATGACGAGGATTCGGCCCGGTGCGTCGCGGTCCATCACCGCCAGCGTTTCGCGGATCGCGACGAACGCGGCGGTCAGATTGAGCTCCAGCATCTCCGCCCACGCCTCGTCCGTCGTCTCCCGGAGACGTCCGGGAGCAAAGCCGCCGGCGAGATGCACGAGGCCGTACGGAGTGCCGATCGATCGCACTGCCGCGCGAATCGAGGTCGGATCGCCGAGATCGGCCTGCACGCCGCGAACGTTCAGCGTCGCGAAGCTGTCCCGGGAGCGGTAGAGCGCGACGACGTCGTATTCATCGCGGAGTTGCCGAACGACTTCGGCGCCGAGACCGCCGGTCGCGCCGGTGATGAGGAGCGTTCGCATGCGCGTCATTGTCGTCGATCGAAGTCTCGAAGTCTCAGAGTCTCAAAGTCTCAAAGAATGTCATTCGCGCCTTCTTTGAGACTTTGAGACTTTGAGACTTTGCGACTTTGAGACTACTCCGCCTCGAGCGCCCGGAAGATCCGGCCAAGACGAACCGCGATCGTCTGCACGCATCCCGCGAGAATCACGAAGTGCGTCCAGTCGAGAACCGAGAATCCCGCGAGCCAGTAGCGTTGCCCATTGAGCACGAGGAACATCGTCGTCAGTGCGCCGATGCTCAGAGCCACGATGCGCCACGGCTTGGCCATCACACCGCTGAAGTCGCGCCGTACGCCGACGGCCTGGCCGAACAGCCCCACGTAGGGCACGATCACCGCGGCGATGGCGACCCAGTACGCGTAGAACGCGTTGCACCAGCCACTGTGTGCGATGCCGACGAAGATCAGCACGTCGGCAAAGCGGTCGGGCAGATCGTTGATGATCTCCCCTTTCCTGCTGGCCTTCCCCGCCGCCAGCGCGACCATGCCGTCGAACATGCTCAGCCACAGCCGGAGCATGGCGAAGGCGACGGCGAGGATGATGTAGCGGGGATGTGTGCGCGACTGCCAGAAGAGCCACGCCGCGATCGCGGCGGCGGCGATGGACGCGTACGAGAAGACGTCCGGGTGAATCCGGGCGCGCACGGCCAGGCGCACCGCGGCGTGCGCGGTCGCGCGGAACATCCCGGCGATCGGTCTGCGTGAGGTGGGTTCGTAGGAGCTCGTCATCGGTCGCTGGACTCCCCTATGAATTGGATGAACGCGGGCTCGGTCACGCGCATCACCGCCTGCTGGCGGAAGCGTCTCCGGTACTCGGCGGCGACCTCGCGCACTTTCTCGTCGAGCTCGCGCCCATGCGGATGGAGAAACTCGAGCACGAGCGTCCTCTCTTCTACGCCGCGCCAGTTCCCCACCGCCGTCCACGACGTGAAGCCCTCGGGGAATCGGGGCGTGACGACTTCATCGAGGAACCTGTCCACTTCGGCGTCCGTCACTTCGCCGCCGTCCGGAATGGAGCGGCCGCAGAAGAGGCGATCGGAAACGCCCTCGACGCCGGAACGCGGAGGCATCGACGCACACGCGGACAGAAGGAGCGCGAAGACGATGGCGTTTTTGAGCATGCGATGGCGACATCTTACAGGGCGCAGGGGGCAGAGGGCAGAGGGCAGAGGGCGCGCACAGGGCAGAGCGCAGGGGGCAGAGGGCGCGCACAGGGCAGAGCGCAGGGGAGCGCGACGTGGCTCCTGCCCTCTGCGCCCTGCCTCGGTCACCGGCGCCGTACGCCGAGGGCCTTCGCCGTGGCGGCGATCTGTTCGCGGATCGCGCCGCAGACGGTGTCGCAGAGGTCGAGCACCGACTTGTCGGCGATGAAGTAATAGACGCTGTTGCCGCTCTGGCGGCGGCCGATGACGCCCGACTCCTGCAGGATGCGCAGGTGCTTGGAGACGTTGGGCTGGGTGGAGCCGACGGCGTGAACGAGCTCGGTGACGTTCCTCTCGCCATCGTGCATCTCCTGCAGCAGGCGGATGCGAATGGGCTCGCCAAGGATCCGGAATCGGGCCGCCACCATCTCCACCGCCTCGGGGCCGAGCATCATGCCTTTGCGGGCCATGCCGACATGATAGCCGATATGCCTATGTAGTCATAAAGTCGCCCTCAAACGGAACGGCGGATCCATCCTGCGCACGCGCGAGGGACGGATCCGCCAGTGGCTTTGCCGGTGAGAACTCAGTACAGAGAGTTGCGGGCGTTGAAGTCGTCCGTGGCCAGCGAGCGCGCGGACGTGTTGCACGAGCTGATCGACGGGTACATCGTCGCACCCGACACGTTCGAGTGGCCGATGCCGATCACGTGTCCGACCTCGTGGGCCATGATGCCGTCGATGTCGTACTCCGCGCTGCAGCCAGCCTCGCGCGACGAGTAGAACTGGATCGACGTGTTGGTATAGACGTCGGCGTCATAGATGCGGTCGTCGCCGCTCTGGACGACGTAGTAGCCGGTCAGCGTGGCCGCCAGGCAGTTTCCGCTGCAGATGCCGCCATTGGTGTTGAGCATGATCGTGGCGGGCGCGGAGCCGCGCACGGCCGCCGACGTCGTGGAGCTGGAGCTGATGATGCCCCAGACCTTGATCGCGTTGACGACGGCGGTGACACCCTTGTCGCTGTCCTGAATGGTGTTGTTGCCGATGTAGTACGTACGGACGCTGATCGGCGTCGACGCCCAGTGGCGCCGGGGCGAGAGAAGCACGTAGGCCATCATCGGCTCGGCGAGGGCGACGAGAAACATCGCGACGAACGCGTAGGAAACAAATCTCTTCATGGCTTCTCCTCCTTAGTGGCGCTTCTGGATGTCGATTCCGTGACCGGCGCGGGCGTCGATGACCATCCGCGCGAACTCGTCGAGCCCGAGCCCCGGCCCTTCGTCGTCGGCGGCGTTGACGCGAATGCCGCCGTCACGGCCGGAGACGAGGCGCGCCTCGCCCTGCTTGAACGGATCTTCGACCAACACGTCGATGCCCCCGCGGTTGCGCACGAGGAACTTGCCCTGGTTGAACGCGTGGATGCGATAGTCCGGGCTGCCTTCCCACTGGGAGAGCAGGAGCACCACGTCTTCGCCTCGGCGGATCGCCGGGAAGCCGATCGCTTCCTGCGTATACCCGTCGACCGTTCCGCCGACTTCGCGGACGAGCAGCGTGTCCGGGCCCGTGCTCTCGCCGAAGTAGCGATTCACGCGCACGGTCGCGTAGGTGAAGATGGTCTCGTGCGCGTCATCCCACGCGCTCCAAGTCTCGACCACGTCGCCGCGGACGATGAGCGCGGACTCGCGCGCCACCTGGTCAAACGGCAAGTCGATGAACTGTGAAGCGGAGAGCGGGAGTGCGGCGAGAGCGAGCAACAGTGTAATGAGAGTGAGAGATCTACGATGCATTCGTTCCTCCTCCTAAATTCGGTTGGAGGCCTCCTACTCCAAAGGGCGGACCACCTCCGGATGGATGGATGGCAGGAAGGTTGAAGTTGCGACAGCGATTAAAGTTAACACTCCATCGCCTGCACAGCACTCTCCGCGGATGGCTGGTCAAACGTTGTGCCGTGTGAATGCGGATTGACCCGTACGCGGTCACACCACTGACCCGCGTGCTACTTTTTGCACATGACTCCTTCGTTCGAAACACCGAATCCTGAGCGCAGCGACCAAATCCTGAGCGCAGCGACCGAATCCTGAGCGCAGCGAAGGATCAACGGAGCCCTCACGCGACACGTGCATCGCACGCTGGTCGTGAGGGCTCCCTTGACCCTTCGCGCTTCGCTACTCAGGGTTGGGGACGGGTCCGAATCCTGAGCGCAGCGAAGGATCAACGGAGCCCTCACGCGGTCCGCGCATCGCACGCTGGTCGTGAGGGCTCCCCTGACCCTTCGCCGCTTCGCGACTCCGGGTTGGGGAAGCGACCGAATCCTGAGCGCAGCGAAGGATCAACGGAGCCCTCACGCGACACGAGAATCGCACGCTGGTCGTGAGGGCTCCCTTGACCCTTCGCCGCTTCGCTACTCAGGGTTGGGGAAGCGACCTAATCCTGAGCGCAGCGAAGGATCAAGGGAGTCCTCACGCGACACGTGCAAGGCGCGCTGGTCGTGAGGGCTCCCGTGACCCTTCGCCGCTT
>CAZLGP010000235.1:0-17376 GCA_964558905.1 uncultured Thermoanaerobaculia bacterium
GCATCGACGAGCATCGGCTTCTTCAACTCGCCGTCCGGGTCGAGGGCGACCAGCGTTCCAAGGGTGTCGAAGAGAGCCATGAGGAAGAGCGTGAGGAGGATCGGCAGGAAGGCGACGCGCAGGATCGAGACGACGTCCAGCTCGAAGGCGATCGCGCCGAGGTCGTACGCGCCCGTGAACGGCAAGGCGAAAACCCGATCCGGGAGTTTCCCCACACCAAGCAGCGAACCGAGGATCGCGGTGGCGACGATCCCGATGAGGATCGCGCCCGGCACGCGTCTGTACATGAGCGCGCCGATGGCGATGAACCCGAAGACGGCGAGCAGCACCGGCGCGCTCCGGATGTCGCCGAGCTGCACCGGCACGGCCTGCGCGCGCGTCACGATGCCCGCTTCGAACAGCCCGATGAACGTGAGAAAGAGCCCGATGCCGGCCGCGAAGCTGTGCTTCATCGACCGCGAGATCGAATCGGCGAGCCACGTGCGGAGGCCGAGGAGCGTGATGATCACAAAGATCACGCCGCTGACGAACACCGCGCCGAGGCGCTGCTGCCAGGTGATCCCGAACGCGGCGAGACCGAAAGCGATGAACGCGTTCTCGCCCATGTACGGCGCGACCGCGAACGGCCGGTTCGCGTAGAGACCCATGAGCAAAGTGCCGAAGACCGCGGTGAGGATCGTCGCCACGGTGCTCGGTCCCTGCGGAAAGTGTGCGGCGGCGAGGATGGCGGGATTGACGACGATGATGTACGCCATCGAGACGAAGGTCGTCGCGCCGCCGACGACTTCGTTGCGAACGGTGGACCCGCGCCCTGCAACGTCAAACAAGCGCGGCAATTATAGGCGAGGCCGGCACGGCCGGCAGCGCTGGTTGGCCAAGCCTCGGGCACGCCGGTCGCCCGAGGCTCGTTTTTCTTGCCGCGCAGACTCGGTAGCGGCAGGGAGCGCCCATCTCCTGCCAACTGCCAACCGCGGTTTGCGCCTACCTCACGCGGAGACCGCTGTGGTTCACCGAGCGTACGCCGTTCACCTGGCGCACTCTGCTGACGATGGCGTCGTGATCGGCCGACGTGTCGACTTCCCCCGTCAACGTGACGTTGCCACCTTCGGTCACATCGACCCCCAGGTCGAAGGTCTTGCCGGGCACGGCAGCGGCGATTGCCGCGCGCACGTCGACTTCCATGGCCTCCTGGTCCATCTCCGCGGGGAGCTGCCGGTTCAACGAGCACGCGCTCGCCGCGAGCGCGACAAGAAACAGGGTCAGAAATACCAAACTGCGATTACGGGACATCGGGTTGTTTCCTCCTTCATGATGACGGAATAGCAACGGCTGTTCCCGGTATGGGAAGGGGCACGGCGGTTGCTCTTAATAACAGCGCCGGCAAGCCGGCACCCGAAAAGGAGATCCCGATGGGCAAGCTCAATCATGACAATGATTTCCATGGACAGCGCACGTCGCGTTCGCTGCTCGCGATAACCTTGGCCGCGTCGCTCGCGGCGCTCGGCTGCACAACCAATCGAAACCTCGGAGACGGCACTCCCACGCGAAGCGGTCCGGACGTGCGAACGGCACCCACCTCGGGCGTGACGAGCGGCGGCGAGAGGACCATGCCTCCGCCGATGACATCCTCATACACGCGCGTCGAGGCACTGCCCGAAGTGACGGCGCGCGTGATCCGGCGAGCCCCCGACGAAGCGGCAGCGATCATGGCGCGGCACCAGGCCGCGCGTGGACGCTACCTCGGCGTCGTCGATCCCGGCCGCCTCTCCGGCCGCGGCTACATTTCGGAGAGTATCCACACCGGGGCGTTCGTGAACCCCGCTCTCGCGACGAATCCGCAGGTCACCGTGAACTCGTCGATCAGCTCGCAGCCGACGGCCGGCATCAGCAGCGGCGCGGACGGCACCAGCGTCGACGCGGGCGGTGTTCTCGTGACCGGGACCACCGCGCCGGCGACGATCCGAGGCAGCACCACGCCGACCGCCGCGGCCACCGGACCAACGGGTTTCGCCGCGACCGGCACGCTCCCGACGGTTGCGAGCTCCGGCATCCCGACCGTGACCGCGGCGTCGGCAGGGGCGGGTCGTGCGACCACGACCGCGCCGCCTGCGACCGTGCCCACGGCGACCACGGCGACACCGACCACGGCGGGCAGCGCGCTCGGCTCCGTGAGCTCGCCGGTGCGCATCCTCCGCAGCACGACCGGCGCCGTCACCGTGACGAACGTCGATCCGTCCTCGCCGAGGACGAGCGGACGGAATCAATGACGAGATCCGAGTGCGGCGGCAAGACCGCCGCACTCCGGAACGAATGCGACGGCGTGCCGTCAGACGGAGCAACCAGCGCAGCCGGCCGTGCCGGCTATCGCCGGCTTCCGAAGAGCCGCAGCAGCATCAGGAAGAGGTTGATGAAGTCGAGGTACAGCGCCAACGCGCCGTACACCGCGAGATTTCCGCGCAGCTCCGGCACCGTCGCGTAGGACTTCAACTTCTGTGTGTCGTACGCCGTCAGGCCGAGGAAGATGAACACGCCGAGGAACGAGACCGCCCAGGCCAGGCCCGGCGAGCGCAGCCAGATGTTGATGACGCTGCAGATGATGATGCCGATCAGACCCATGAAGAAGAACGAGCCCCACGACGTGAGGTCGCGCTTCGTCACCATGCCGTACACGCTCATCGCGCCGAACATCCCCGCCGCCGTGAAGAACGCCTGATAGATCGCCGCCGCCGTGTAGACGAAGAAGATCGAGCTGATCGACAGCCCCATCAGCGCCGAGAAGACCAGGAACGCCGTCGCTGCCGCGCCGGCCGACATCTTCGTGATGCGGAAGCCGAGCAACATCGCCAACCCCAGCGGCGCGAAGATGATCACCCAGCGCAGCGCGGTCCCGAAAATGAGCTGCTGCAGGGCCGGCGAGTTGACCACCCACACTGCCGCGGCCGCGGTGATGAGCAGGCCGCTGAACATCCACGCATACACCGAGCGGATGAACTCGCGGACCCGCGTGTCCGTCTCCGCCGTGCTGGCGCTGACCCACGCCGGCTGTTGATCTCGATATGGATACTGACTCATGTGACTCCCTCCGATTTCGGATTCTAACAACGCCGGAAGCCGTTCGCATGCTTCCGGGCGCGGCGAAGTCGCAAAGTCGCCAAGTCTTAAAGTCTCAAAGTCTCAAAGTCTCAAAGTCTCAAAGTCTCAAAGTCTCAAAGTCTCAAAGAAGACCCCCTCCCGCCCGCGATGCTACCCGTACGCCTGGGCGGCGGTCTTTGAGACTCTGCGACTTTGAGACTTTGAGACTCCATCCCGCCTCGCGGCCCGCCCACGCACCTGGCACGAAGCAAGGGCGCGCGGCGGGACGGAAAGACTCCATCCCGGCCTCGCGGCCCCCCGCCCGGCACCAGCCCCAAGGCCTTGCGCGACCGGAATTTACAATGCTAGACTCAGGTTTCGAAAGACAGCAAAATTTGACAACAGTACGCTCAACTGTACCCAAGTCATAGAAGGAGAACACATTATGTCCAAGATCATCGGCATTGACCTCGGGACGACGAACTCCGTCGTCGCGGTCATGGAAGGCAACGAGCCGAAGGTCATTGTGAACGCGGAGGGCAGCCGCATCACGCCTTCGGTGGTCGGCTTCGCGAAGAACGGCGAGCGCCTCGTCGGCCAGGTGGCCAAGCGCCAGGCTGTCACGAACCCTGAGAACACCGTCTTTTCCATCAAGCGCTTCATGGGACGCAAGTTCAACGAAGTCAATGAAGAGATGAAGATGGTCCCTTACACCGTCAAGGCGGCGTCCAACAGCGACGTCCGCGTCGACGTGCAGGGCAAGTTGTACTCGCCGCCCGAGATCTCCGCGATGATCCTGCAGAAGCTCAAGCAGGCCGCGGAAGACTACCTCGGCGAAAAGGTCGACCGTGCGGTCATCACCGTCCCCGCCTATTTCAATGACTCGCAGCGCCAGGCCACCAAGGACGCGGGCGAGATCGCCGGCCTCAAGGTCGAGCGTCTGGTCAACGAGCCCACCGCGGCCGCACTCGCCTACGGCCTCGACAAGAAGACCAACGAGACCATCGCCGTCTACGACTTCGGCGGCGGCACGTTCGACATCTCCATCCTCGAAGTCGGCGATGGCGTCGTGGAAGTGAAGTCGACCAACGGCGACACCCACCTCGGCGGCGACAACATCGACCAGAAGCTCATCGACTGGATCATCGACGAGTTCCGCAAGGACCAGGGCATCGACCTCTCCAAGGACAAGATGGCCCTGCAGCGTCTGAAGGAATCTGCCGAGAAAGCGAAGATCGAGCTCTCCTCGACGATGTCCACCGACATCAACCTCCCCTTCATCACGGCCGATGCCTCCGGTCCGAAGCATCTCAACCTCGCGCTCACGCGCGCCAAGTTCGAGCAGCTCATCGGCGACATCGTCAACCGGACCATGGGCCCCGTGAAGCAGGCCCTCACCGACGCGGGAGTCGATCCGAAGACGATCGACGAGGTCGTGCTCGTCGGCGGCTCCACCCGCATCCCGATGGTGCAGCAGGCCGTGAAGGACTACTTCGGCAAGGAGCCCCACAAAGGCGTGAACCCCGATGAAGTCGTCGCGGTCGGCGCCGCGGTCCAGGGCGGCGTGCTGGGCGGCGACGTGAAAGACGTCCTGCTCCTCGACGTCACCCCGCTCTCCCTCGGCATCGAGACCCTGGGCGGCGTGATGACCAAGCTCATCGAGCGCAACACGACCATCCCCACGCGCAAGTCCGAGGTCTTCTCGACCGCGGCGGACAATCAGACCTCCGTCGAGATCAAGGTCCACCAGGGCGAGCGTGAGATGGCCTCCGCCAACAAGCTCCTCGGCGCGTTCCATCTCGTGGGCATTCCCCCCGCGCCGCGTGGCATCCCCCAGGTCGAGGTCACGTTCGACATCGACGCCAACGGCATCATGCACGTCATGGCCAAGGACCTCGGCACGGGCAAGGAGCAGAAGATCACCATCACCAGCTCTTCCGGTCTGTCGAAGGACGACGTCGAGAAGCTCGTCAAAGACGCCGAGTCGCACGCGGATGAAGACCGCAAGCGCCGCGAGGAGATCGAGGCCAAGAATCAGCTCGACAGTCTCGTGTACAACGTCGAGAAGATGCTCAGCGAGAACCGCGAAAAGCTCGCCGGCTCGGACGTGCAGACCCTCGAGAACGCCATCAGTGAAGCGCGCAAAGCCATGGAACAGGGCGGGCTGGACGAGCTCAAGCGGACGACGGACAACCTGCAGAAGGCTTCCCACAAGCTCGCCGAGGTGATGTACCAGCAGGCGGGCTCGCAGGGCGGGCCGGGCGGCGAGGGTCCGAGCGGTACGGCCGAGGGTGGATCGTCGAACCAGGACGACGTCGTCGAGGCCGAGGTCGTGGACGAGAACAAGTAAGCGGTTGGCGGTTGACGGTTGGCGGTTGGCGGGGGAACCCGCCCGCCGCCGCCGTTGACGCCACCGCCTTTACCCTTTTCAAAGGAGTCGCGATTGGCTCTTGCGGCTGGTGGGTTCGTTTCCCGCCAACCGCCAACGGCCAACCGCCAACCACCATGGGCAAGCGCAGAGCAGACGGCTACGTGATGATCTCCATCATCGCGGAGCGATACAACATCCATCCACAGACGCTCCGTTTGTACGAGCGCGAGGGATTGATCAAGCCCGCGCGCACGTCCGGCAACACCCGTCTCTACGGACTCGACGAGATCCGCAAGCTGGAGATGATCCTCACCCTGACCCGCGACCTCGGCGTCAACCTCGCCAGCGTCGAAGTCGTCCTCCAGCTCGCGCGGATGATGCACGAGGCCGACGTCGAGTTCGACCGCCTCCTCGACTACATCCGCCAGTGCATGCTCGACAAACGCCACGGCATCGAGCGCGAAAACGCCCTCGTAAAGGCCACGCCGCGCGGCCTCACCCGCACGCGGTAGTCGCGTGCACGCGGCTTCGCGCGCACGCGTTAATCGCGCGTACGCCGCAATCGCCGGCGTGCGCGCGATTGCGGCGTGCGCCGATGCGGTCGGGCAGTGCAGTGTGTGCATCTTTGTCGCTACGCATCGCTCGCTAAAGTCAAGCTGGTGCGGCGCGGAGCTGGGCGCCTTTTGGGGTGCAGGGAAGCCGGTGATCGTCTACTTGGCAGACTCGTCCCTTCCCGAGGAAGAGTTGCCGCCGATCGTGCGTGGCGACGTTTGGGAGCGACGAATCGCGCGTGTTGTCGCCAGAGCGAAAGAACTTGTGTCGCGGCCGAATGGTTCTGCGGATGGTGTCGGTGTGCCGTCCCTACACGTCGGAAACATGACAGTGGAACAGCTCGAGAAGATCATATTGAGCGCTGTGTCGCTGGCCGCGGCAACGGGAAAAACAGAAGGGCGTACTTCGACCGCTGAAGAGTTGGGCGAAGCGGCAAAGAGCTCAATTGAGCGTGTCCTGGAGGGAGTTCGCACGACGGACCGCATCGTAGAACGGCCGGGTGACACCTGGCGACGGCATATTCTCTGGGTCGATGACCGTCCAGATAACAACATTCATGAGCGCAAGGCGTTCGAATCGATGGGTATCGAATTCACGCTTGCATTATCTACTCGGGAGGCGCTCGACCTCCTGTCGAAGCGCCGGTTCGCGGCGATCATCTCAGATATGGGACGCAAAGAGGGGCCGCGAGAGGGATACGTTCTGCTGGAGTCAGTGCGAGCGACCGACATGCAGACACCATACTTCATTTATGCTGGCTCGAATTCGCAAGCCCATAAGCGTGAAGCCGCGGCACGCGGCGCGCAGGGCACGACGAACGTCGCGCGGGAACTCTTCGATTTGGTCGTGGGAGCGCTCCCAGATAACAGCGCGGCCTAAGTCATAGGACTCTTCACTGCATCCATCGGCACGCTGAGCGTGCTCGAGGGAAGGGCGTGACGCCGCTGGCGCGAGTGATTCAGGGCGGATGCTGGATGCGGGAAAGAGTTCAGTTGGACGAGGCCGCGCCCACTCGGGGGTGTATCGAGCCGGGGATGGGGTGGCGGAGTTGGAACTCGGTGAGGAGCGACAACGAAGCAGACGGCGCTCCGCCGCTAGGCGATCTGTGTCGAACTTGGTGAATCGAGCACTTCGCTCGGGGACAGCCGAAATCCGAGGACGCGTGCGCCATGTCGCGACCTGACGTAGTCGCGATCCGCTGTCCCGACTCGACCGGGCGGCGAAGATCCGGCAGAATACGCCGGTTGAAGATCGCTGGCTTCATCTGGCTTGAAGGGATCGTCGAGAAGCTTGCCAGGAAGCACCGCGTCGAGCCGTATGAGGTCGAGGAACTTTTCAGTGGCACTCCGAAGTTCCGGTTCGTGGAGAATGGCCATCGCGACGGCGAGGACGTTTACGCGGCGCTCGGGCAGACGGATGCGGGGCGATATCTCGTGACGTTCTTCATCAGAAAGGCCGGCGATCACGTCCTTCCGATCTCGGCGCGCGACATGACATCAGCTGAGCGAAAGCGATATGCCCGAAAATAAGTCATCAATCTCCAACGCGTCGTCATATGAAGAGATCGGCGAGTATTGGGATGCGCACGATCTCGCTGATCACTGGGACCAAACGCACGAGGTGAGCTTCGACGTCAGCATCGAGTCGTCAGTAACGTATTTCGCCGTTGAAAAGACCCTTGCCGAGAAGCTGCGCGCAGCGGCGAAGAGCCATGGCGTGTCGCCTGAGACCCTTCTGAATGTGTGGGTTCAGGAACACGTTGCCGCGGAACAACCGTCAGAAACGGGCCGCCCAACTTCACGCTGAAGCTGCCGCGGCCCGGCTTCGATCCGGCTGAAGCTGTCGCGGCCCTGCCGCCCACAGGAGGAGTTCCGTGTCGAGCAGGAGCTTCACGCGCTGATCCCGAACAACGCCGCGATTTCGCGCCCGCCCATGCGGTCGAAGTCGTCCGGGACTTCGATCTCGCCCTTCAGGAAGCCGAGGCGCCTCGGTTCGGCCGGCGAATCGACCGCCGAGACCTTTACGAGCGGCTTTCCCGCTTTGGCGATCACGAACGCCTCACCGCGGGCCGCACGGTCGACCAGGCGGGAGAGCTGGGTCTTGCCTTCATGAATGTTGACGGTGTTCATGGCGCTTGGACTAAGCTTTTCGTGAATGCGGCGTATAGAATCCACCTCGAACAGACGAGGGGGATGCAATGACCCAGGTGACTTCACACCAGCCCGGCACCTTCTGCTGGGTCGAGTTGATGACGAGCGATGCTGCTGCCGCGCGCTCGTTCTATACACAGCTTTTCGGCTGGACCGTGAACGAGATCTCGATGGGCGAGATGGGGACGTACTTCATCTTCCAGAAAGACGGCGCGGACGCGGCGGCGATGTACCAGGCGACGCCGGAGATGGCGGGTGTCCCGCCGTTCTGGATGTCGTACGTCTCTGTCGATGACGCCGATGCGGCCACCGAGAAGGCGAAGAGTCTGGGCGCGACGGTCCACAACGGACCGATGGACGTGCCCGGGCAGGGACGGATGACCGTGCTCGCCGATCCGCAAGGCGCGGCATTCGCGGTCTGGCAGCCGAAGGGGCAACACGGCCTCGGCATCCGCGACGAAGCGGGAACGCTCTGCTGGAACGAGCTGCAGGTGCGCGACCTCGACGCGGCGAAGAAGTTCTACCCGGCCCTCTTCCCGTGGCGGATGAAGGAGTCGCCCGACTACACCGAATGGCACGTCGGCGATCATGCCGTGGGCGGCATGATGCCGTCGCAGGCGCCGGAAGGAGTGCCGTCGTACTGGCAGCCGTACTTCGCGGTCGATGACTGCGACGCCAGCGTCGCGAGGGTCCAGTCCCTCGGCGGGGCCGTCTCCGCGCCGCCGTTCGAGGTCCCGAACGTGGGACGGATGGCGGTCCTCGCCGATCCACAGGGCGCGACGTTTTCGCTGATCCGGTTGACGATCTAATTCTAATGTCACGGAAGGAATTCAATCCCTGCTCGTGGTGTTGCGGCTGAGGCTTGAAGAGACCGCAGCACTGTGGATCTCCGTAGGGCAGCAGATTTCACGAAAGGAGATCCATCCCCATGCGTCAGTCCGGAACCGTCAAATGGTTCAACGATGCCAAGGGCTTCGGTTTCATCACGACCGAGGGTGGCGAGGACGTGTTCGTTCACTTCTCCGCCATTCAGAGCGGCGGCTTTCGCTCCCTCCAAGAGGGTGCGCAGGTCGAATTCGATGTCGCCCAGGGCCCCAAGGGCCTGCAGGCTCAGAACGTCACCGTCAGCTAACCACCTCCATCCGATGTTGAAGAAGGCCGGGCTTTGCGCCCGGCCTTTTTTTGCGCGTTGAAGTTGCCAGTTGCCAGTGCCGACGAGTCTTCGAGACGTCGTGACGACATCCTGGCGACTGGACGACTCGTCGGCTACCGGCCACTGCCACCGGCCACTGGCAACTGCCACCGGCTACCGGCCACCGGCCACTGGCCACGGTCGCGAGATCACGCACGAGTTGATGCCGCCGACGCCCATGCTCAGCTTTCCGCTGTAGCCTTGAGCGATCTCGCACCCATGCTCATCGACGAAGCGCGCGCTGTGCACTTTCACGTCCGCGTGCAGTTCGCCCTCGGTGAGCGGCATCGGGAACAGTTTGCCCTTCGCCATGCCGAGATGTTGTGCGGTCAGCTCCCAGCCGCCGCCGACGGACATGCCGTGGCCGAACGTCCCCTTGCGCGCCGTGAAGATCACGTCGGGATGCAGCATCTCGAGCGAGTTCTCGATCTCCGTGGCATCGCCCGGCGTCGCCGTCGCGTGCATGTCCCACGTCCTGACGTCCTCGGCCTGGATGTGATCGAGCGCATCCTTGATCGCGAGCTGCGGTCCGCCCTTCGACGGCGTGATGATGTGATGCGCGTCCGCCGAGGCGCCGACGCCGACGATCTCCATGCCGAGGGGCTGGAATCCTCTGGCCATCAGCACGTCGGCATCGCCGACGATCCAGATGCATGCACCGCCCGCGACATGGGTGCCCTTGAGTCCCGTCATGGGACGCGAGACGCCGGCATCCGCGGAGAGCACGTTCGCGTTGTAGAACGCGGAGATGACCATCTCGTGCGGTGGAGGATCGGTCATGCCGATGACGACCGCCGTCGCGTCTCCGGCGTGGATCGCGTCCGCGGCCATCTTGAGCGCGACGCCGAACGATGCACAGGCCGCGATCGGCGCGATCGTCGTCCCGACGATCTTGCCGATCATCGAGATCTGTGCGGCGGGGATGTTGGAGATGTTCCACAGCAGATCTGGGGAACATGCCGTCCACGGCTCCGCGGGGCAGCCCCAGGTCTTGTTCAACCCCCGGATGCGGTTCAGCTTCTGCCGGATCATCGACAGTTTTGCCGACCCCGAAGAGGGCGGCACGGGCTCGGCGTGAACTTCCCTGGCCTCTGCGAGATACGCGGAGAGCGCATCGCTTCTGGCCGCCCAGTGGGCGTCCCAATCGTACTTCGCCTCGATCCAGGCCTCGGTGCCGATCGCCACCTCGGCCGGATTCCTCGGCGCGCCGGGATCCGGCTCCCCTTCGAGATGCCGGCGCAGAGGCGCGCATCGCTCCGGTGCTGCCCAGAACTCGTTCCAGCGGCGCAGTACGCGCTCGTACGCCACAGCCTCGCGTTGCGTGATGGTGATGTCGCCGATGCCTGTGCCGACGTAGATGTGGCACTTCAACCCGAGATCCTGCAGGTACTGCTCGATCCCCGGGTTCTGGCCCAGCGACTGGATGAACGCCCCCATGGCGAACTGCACCACCGGACCCATCTTGTCTTTCAACTGCGCGAACTTCGCCGGCGGAAACCGCTCGTCAAACCACGCGTGGTATGTTTCGAAGTCGAACTCGGGCTCTCCGACCAGGAAGTTCGACTGGCCGTAGCCGGTGAAAGGTGTGAGCCAGGTACCAGCCTGCTCCAGATTCTGAGCGAAAACGTCTACATTGCGGGATTTCGGCGCGACCACGCCCCACCCGAAAACGCCGATTCTCCTGCGGTGCGGCATAGGCGGCGCATTGTACCGAAATTGCAAAGGCGCAAGACGGTACTCATCATCACGCATTCGAGAGAGGGTCTTTCGTGAAGAGCTCAACCATGCGTAGTCTCGCCATCGTTGTCTTGCTGCTACTCACGGTCGCCGCGTGCCGGGGGCGCGAGAGCTCACCGCAGGACGAGACGACCGCGACCATTGCGCCGGCACAACCACAGCCCGTCGAGACCGGGACGGATGCCATGACTCAGACCATCGAGCTCGGCGATGGGCGCTCGGTCTCTGAGGGCGGGGCGAACGAGGAAGGTACGACCGTCACGACGATTGACGCCGCGACGGCGCCCAGGACCGAGAATCCGACGACGACGGCATCGACAACGACGACGACCACGACATCCACGACGACACGGTGACCAGCGAGCTTTACGGGCCTCTGATCGAGCGCGACTTCGACGCGTTCCCGCCGGTTGCGCATGCATTCCTCGAATCGCACTCGACGGACGAGCTGTGGCTCGCCGTGACCCGCTTTGCGGTGCTGGCTTATGCGCCGTCGCAACATGCGAAGCGCGCGGTGATGGCCTGCCTCGCCGCGCATGACGTGCGCGAGGAGCTGGGCGACCGCTGGACGGAGATGATCCTCGAATGCGCGCGCTACGCGGCCGAAAGCCGGCAGCCGTGGAGCGAGCCTCCGATGCTCGATCCTCCCGATCCTTCGTCCGGCGAGATCGAGGAACTGCGCGCTGCGATGCGCGACGGCGATCGCTTTCGCGGCGAGCGCTGGCTCGCTGCCCGTCTCGAGGATGCAGACACCGCGCTCCGCGGCCTCGTACACTGCGACGCGCTGCTCATGCTCGACACCGCCGTCGCACTGACACCTCTCCTCGGCGACAAAGGCCGTTACGCTCTGTTGCGCATGCCTGTGTGGGAACTGATCGCCACGCCCGACGCGAAGGACGACGACACGCCGCTCGAGACGCGAATCACGCGCGCGGTGGAGGCGAAAGGTTCCCCCGACGCCGTGACGTCGGTCTTCTGGGGCGCGGGCTTCCGGCCCGCGCACGGGACCGGCGCGGGCTGGAAGCTGGCGCCCCTTTCCCCATATCGCCTTGCGCGCGACTACGCCCAGACTCTGATCGCCCAGTCGTGGGCCCGCCGTCTTCCGAAGGCGCAGGCCGAGCCGCTCCTCCACGCCGTCCACCACAACCTCCAACATGGGGAGAGCTTCGCCGACTGGAGCTTTGCGTGACGAGGACGGACGGACCGCCGTCGCGGCGGCGGCTGAACGCGTGTACGGGCGCGGGCGAGACGCCCGCGCGTCAGCCGGCGGGACGCCGGCGGTCCGGAAGCTGGCTCTTCGTCGGCGTCCTGCTCTTCACCGCCTGCGCCACCAGCCCCAAGCCCTACGCTCCGCCGATCGAGAGTGCCCCTTTCGACCGAGCGCTGTGGGCGATCCTCGTCGAAGACGATGACGGCACGACGCTCTACGAGCTCAACGCGGACAAGCTGATGATCCCCGCGTCGAACCGCAAGCTTTTCGCCGCGGCCACCATCGCCACCTGCCTCGGACCGACCACGCAACTGCACACCGACGTGTTCCGCGACGGCGAAGACCTCATCGTCAAAGGCGACGGCGATCCGTCGCTCGGCTCGTGGCGCTACTTCCGCGAAGGCGACTTCGATCAGCTCGCGGAGACGCTCCGGGCGAGTGGCGTGACGGCCATCCGGGATCTGGTCATCGACGTCTCCGCGTTCGATCGCGTCCTGTTCCCGGGCGGATGGAAGCTCGGGAACATCGGTAGCGATTACTCCGCGCCGGTCGACGCGATCACCTGGGGCGAGAACGAGATCGCCAACGACCGCGCGGTCGACGACCCGGCGCTGCACGCCGGCACGGTCCTGCGCGAGACGCTCTTCCTCCGCGGCATCGACGTGGGGAGCCTGCGCGTCAACACGGAGCCGCGGACGTGGAGCGGAAAGATCGCCAGCATCCCGTCGCCCTTCATCGCGCAGCTCCTGCAGGCGGTCCTCAGGAACAGTCAGAACCTGTACACGGAGATGCTGCTGAAGCGGTCGTCCGATGGAACCTACGACGGGTCGTTTGAGCTCGAGCGTGCGCTTCTCGCGAACGAGGTCCGCGTGCCGCGCGACTCCTTCCGTTTCGTCGACGCCTCCGGTCTCGCGCCCGACAACCTCGTCACCGCGCGGGCCAGCGTGAGACTGCTGCGCTGGATGAACGATCCGGCGCGCCGTGCGTTCTGGTGGCCTCTCCTCGCGCAGCCCAACAACGAGGGCACCCTCCGGCGCCGTCTGGTGACGCTCGAGGACCGCATGCGCGGCAAGACCGGCACGATCAACGGCGTCAACGCCCTCAGCGGCATCATCGCCATGCCCGATGGCCGCTTCCGCTACTTCTCGATCATGGTGAATCACCACATCGGCGCCGGCGGCGAAGCGGTCAAGATCATCGATGAGATCGTGATGTGGAGTGCGGCGGCAAAGCCGCCGGCCTGAAAAACCTAGCGCGCTCAGATTGGACGGTGGACACCATCCGCGATGGGAGATGACGAGAAGGCGGACCGCCGCCGCCCTGGCGGCTGACGTGCACGCGTCCCGCGTGCACGGGGCCATATCGTGGAGCACGCCTTCGCGCGCACACCCTCTCGGAGCCCGCCGTTCCGCTGGCTGTACGCGGCCGCCGCACCAGAAGCGAACACGAAAATCCCACCGCCGAACACTTCCGCGACAGGCTCCTCTCACAACATCCGCGGCAGCCGCATTGCACGCGGCGCCCATGTCATGAACGACCTCCGTTACGCGATTCGGCTTTTCGTGCGACGCCCGCTGCTGGCGACGGTCGTGCTCGCGACGCTCTCCTCGGGGCTGGCCGCGGCGATCGCCGCGTTCGCGGTCGTGGATCGAGTCGTCCTGCGTGAGCCCGCGCTCGTGGAGCCGCATCGCCTCGTGACGATCCGCGAGATCTCGCGGAAGGAGCCGGACTCGGAGCAACTCGTGTCCCCCGCGGATTTTCACGATCTCCGCGCCAGCGGGGCGTTTGCGTCCGCGGCGGTCTGGATGTCCTGGAACTTCAACCTGACGGGCGAAGGCGCGCCGGAGCGTCTCCGCGGCGCGCTCGTGTCCGAGGAGTTCTTCCCGACGGTGGTGCGTGGCGCCGCGTTGCGCGAAGGCGTCATGATCAGCCATGCGCTATGGCAGCGCGTGTTCGGCGGCGCGCCGGTCGCCGGCCGCGTCATCACGCTGGGGGGCGAGCGCTTCGCGATTGCCGGAGTCACGCCGCACGACTTCACGTTCCCGGACGCCGATACGGATCTCTGGATGCCGCTCGTGTGGGGCACTCACTTTCAGCGCGACGATCGCGAGGGCCGCAATCTCCGGATGATTGCCCGCCTCGCGGACGACGTGAGCGTCGCGCGCGCGGACGCGATCGCGAAGGCCGTGATCGCTCGCGCGCACCCCGAGGAGCCGTGGTCGGCGCGCGCGATGCTTCTGCACGATGAGCAGACGCGCGAGCTTCGCCCGACTCTGTTCGCGATTCTGGCCGCCGCCGTCGGCATGCTCTTCATCGGCTGCGCGAACGTCGTGAACCTGATGCTGATGCTTGGCACGTCGCGGGGACGCGAGCTTGCGACGCGCGTGGCGCTCGGCGGGAGCCCGTTGCGGATGTTGCGGCAGGCGCTCGCGGAGGGATTCGTTGCCGGCGTGGCCGCGGGCGTGGCCGGCGTCGCGCTCGCGGCGGTGGCGCTGCGGGTGCTGGCCACGATGCAGCTCCGCATCCCCGAGGTCGCGCTCGACGCGCGCGTGATCGTCGTCGGCTTCGCCGCGGCGATCGTCGCTGGCCTGGTCGCGTCGGCGATCCCCGCGCTGCTCGTGCGGTCCTCGCTCCGCGTGACGCATCAGATCGCGTCGTCGGGGGGAGGTTTGCGCAGCACCCTCGTGATCGTGCAGATCGCACTCGCGTCCGCGCTCCTGATCTGCGCGGGCGTGCTCGTGAAGAGCTTCACGGAGCTGATCCGCGTCGATCCGGGATTCGACCCCCGCAATGTGCTGACCGCGCGCATCTCGCTGCCTTCGTCCTACACGGGAGATGCGCAGCGCGCGTTCCATGGTGCGCTGCTCGAGGGGCTGCGCGCGCTGCCGGGCGTGCGTGCCGCGGCGACGATCCAGGACCTGCCGCTGCGCCGTAACGCGATGACGTTCGATCTGACGCTCGATGACGCGTCCGCGAGCAAGGCCGCCTACCGGGTCGTCAGCGACGGCTATTTCGACGCGATGCGCATCCCCGTCCTGCGCGGGCGTGCCTTTGCGGCAGCCGACGACGCACGTGCGCCCCGGGTCTTCGTGATCAATCGCGCGCTCGCGCGCCGCGCGTTCGCCGGCGCGGATCCGATCGGACGCCGCGTGCGCATCGGCGACGACGGGACATGGGGAACGATCGCCGGCATCGTCGGCGACGTGAGGCAGATGGGGCTCGACGCGGAGGAAGTGCCCGCGATCTACCAGCCCGCGGCGCAGAAGGACTTCGCGTGGCTGCGCTGGACGACGATCGTCCTGCGCACGGACGGCAGCGTGCCGCCCATCCGCCGCGCGGTGATGGACATCGATCCGAATCAGCCGGTCTATGAAATCCGCACCCTCGACGAGATCCTCGGCGAGACCGTCGCGAAACAGCGTGTCTCCGCGTGGATCGTCGCGGCCGTCGGAGGGATCGCGTTCGTGATCGCGCTCATCGGCGTCGGCGGGGTGTTGTCGTACGCGGTTGCGCTCCGCAACCGCGAGCTCGCCGTCCGCCTCGCACTCGGTGCGCGTCCGGCCGAGCTCATTCGCCTCGTGCTCTCCGACGGAGGACGCCTCGTCGTCCCCGGCGTCCTCGCCGGCCTCGCGATCGCGGTCGCCGTATCGCCGCTCGTGGAGCGGCTGCTGTTCCGCGTTCCGGTGCTCGATGCGGCGGTGTACGCGAGCGTGGCCGGCGCGGTTTTACTCGCGGCGTTCGTAGCATCTCTCGTGCCGGCTTGGAGAGCGGCCAGGGTGGACCCGGCAATCACGTTGAGCGAAATCTAGGAAGCCTTCATCCTGAGCCGCGTAGACGGCGAAGGATCAACGGAGCCCTCACGATGCATTCGCTTGTGGGTGCGGTCGGGGTGGGGGCTCCATTGACCCTTCCTCGCTTCGCTCCTCAGGGTTGGCTGTCATGCTTCGCTTCTCAGGGTTGACTTCTCCGGAACCGCTCCCCGAACAACGTCAAGCTGTTGACCTTCTTCTCGTCGTCGAGCCCGAAGGTCACCGTCTCCTCGAGCGCGTGCTCTTCCTCCTCGGCGTCGAACACGTCGTACTGGTAGTGCGTCAGCGGCGCTTTGATGCGCATCCACTCGAGCACGAGCCCCTCGCCCACGACCGAGACCTTCAGCGGACCATAGGCCTCGCTCGTGTATTCACCCGCGTAGTCGGCGAGGGGATGCGTCGGCTTCGTGTGCGGATTGCGCTTCGCGAGACGGTCCGCCTTCTCCTTCGCGGCTTTTGCGTCCGACTCGCGATCGAGGGTCAGGTAGTACGTGCTCCAGTCGCGCGACGGCTTGCCGTCGAGCAGCATGTCGATCAGCGCGTTGCGCATGCCGAGGAGGGACCAGCCGCGGCCGGCGTTGATGAGGAGAACCAGGCCGATGTTGCGCTTCGGCAGGAGCACGACCTGCGTCCGGAAGCCGTTCAGCGAGCCGGAGTGGGCGACGAGCTGTTCGCCACGGTGGTCCTGCACGACCCACCCCATCGCGTACGTCATGAGGTGTGTCTCCGGGCTCGTCTCGCGCGATGTGCCTTCCATACGGATGATCGTGTGCGGCATTTTCGTCTCTGCCAGCAACTCCGGTTTGACGAGCTGTCTGCCATCGAAGCTGCCGCCCGCGAGTTGAAAACGGATCCAGTTCGCCAGGTCGCGGGCGGAGGACTTGAGCGCGCCGGCGGCGCCGATGGTCGTCGTGTCGATCGGCTTCTGCACCTCGATGCGCGCTGCCTTGGAGTCCCAGCGGTACCCGGTCGCGCGGTCCGTCGATGCGTCCCATTCCGTGTCGGAGAGGACCGTGTTCTTCATGCCGAGGGGCTGGAAGATGCGCGTACGAACGAAGTCGTCCCACGACGTGCCCGACGTGTGCGTCACGGCCTCGCCCGCGGCGATGAACATGATGTTGTGGTAGCCATACGACGTGCGGAAGGGCCTCGCCAGCGAGAGCATCCCCATCCGCTTCACGACCTCTTCGCGGGTGAGCGGGGTGTCGTCCCACAGCTCGTCGCGGCGCGGCAGGCCCGTGCGATGCGAGACGATGTCGCGCAGCGTGACCTGCGAGTCCGCG
>CAZLGP010000236.1:0-46489 GCA_964558905.1 uncultured Thermoanaerobaculia bacterium
CGGGATGACAGATGCCCGCGGTGTGTGAGAAATGCGGGTTAGTATCTCGTGCCGATGCGATCGTTCCTCGTCGCCTTGCTCCTCGCCCTCCCCGCGGCCGCGGTCACGGTGGACCGCATCGCCGCGGTCATCGACGGGCAGGTGCTCACCGTCAGCGAGATCACGCAGATGGTCGAGCTCCGCTTCTTCCCCCGCCTCGGCGAATCCGAGGAAGACTACCGGCGGGAGGTGCTCGACGGGCTGATCGCGCAGGCGTTGCGCTATCGCGACGTGGAGCGCTTCGGCGCGCAGGACATCTCGCGCGACACGATCGAAGCGCGCATGGTGGAGATCCAGCGGCGATTCGCATCGCAGGAGGACTTCGATGCCGCGCTGGCGCGCACGGAGCTGACCCTCGACGAGTTACGTGCGCTCGCCAAACGACAACTGCAGGTCGAGGCATACATCCAGGAGCGCTTCGCGCCGCTGGTGTTCGTGACCAACGAGGAGATCGACGACTACTACCGCGGCCCATGGAGGGAGCAGCGCCGCAGGAGCGGTCTCGGCGTGCCGCCGCTCGCCCAGGTGCGTGAGGAAGTGCGCGCGGCGCTGCGCCTCTCACGCCTGCAGGTCGAGATCGACCGCTGGACCTCTCAGTTGCGCGCCCGTGCGAACGTGGACGTGTACGCATGGCGCTGATCTCCCCTCGCGGCGTACGATTCCCATCGTCGTGTCCATCCCCGACTTCGTCGTGATCGGCGGCGGGATCGTCGGCCTCTCGGTCGCACGCGAGCTGCGGCGACGGGACGCGGGCGCACACATCGTCGTCCTCGAGAAAGAGCCGCGTGTCGGCGCGCACGCGAGCGGTCGCAACAGCGGCGTCCTGCACGCGGGCTTCTACTACACGCCCGACTCGCTCAAGGCGCGCTTCACGCGCGTGGGCAACGAACGGCTGACCGAATACTGCCTGGAGCGCAGGCTACCGATCCGTCGCTGCGGAAAGCTCGTCATCGCGCGGAGCGAGGCCGAGCTGCCGAGACTCGACGAGCTCGCGCGTCGCGGCATCGCGAACGGCGTGACCCTCCGGATGATCTCAGCGGCCGAGGCACGGGAGATCGAGCCGCGCGCGCGGGCGTTCGAGCGCGCGATCTGGTCGCCGGCGACCGCTACGGTCGATCCGATGGCGGTGATGGAATCGCTGCTGCGCGACGCGCGGGATGGGCAAATCGAGGTCCGTCTCGGCGAACGGTATCGGCGCGACACGCACGCGGGCTTCGTCATCAATGCGGCGGGACTCGAGGCGGCTTCCATCGCGCGCACGTTCGGCTTCGCAGGCTCGTATCGCATCCTCCCGTTCCGCGGGACGTACCTCTACTCGAGCGAGGCGCCCGGGGCGCTGCGCACGCATCTCTACCCCGTTCCCGATCCGCGCTTCCCCTTCCTCGGCGTGCATTTCACCGTCACCGTCGACGGGACAGTCAAGATCGGGCCGACCGCACGCCCGTCGATTCGTCACGGCGCCATGCTCCTGCTACGCAATCCCGACCTCCGCCGTCACGCCGTGGAGGAGATTCGCAAATCCTCCCGCCGGCACATCGTCGGCCTGGCATCGACCCTCGCGGAGGGCGTGCGCGTGGAGGACTACACGCAATGGGGCCACCCCGGCGTCCGCGCCCAGCTCTACGATGTGCGCCGCCACGCGCTGGAAATGGACTTCGTGATCGAAGGCGACGAGCGGTCGCTGCACATCCTCAACGCGGTGTCGCCCGGATTCACCTGCGCCATGCCGTTCGCGGAGCACGTGGTGGATGAGATGACGCGCGGGAGCCGCGCTCGAGGGTAGCCGCGCCGAAGGCGCTTGAAGGTAGCCGGTAGCGAGCGTTTCACCGCACGTTACCTGATGACGCCACTGTCCTGCGCCGGAGGCGCCTGCAGAGGGTAGCCGGTGGCGAGCGCGAATGCGCCGCCACCGGAATGCGGCGCGACAATGAACGCCCGCCCCGGAGGGGCGGCAGAGGACGGACCGCACATGCCATCGACACACACGAGCCTCCACTACCACGTCGTGTTCTCGACCCGGGAACGCGTCCCGTGCATAGGTCCCGACATCCGCGAGCGCCTTCACGCCTATCTCGGCGGCGTGATCCGCGGAATGGGCGGCACGCCGTTGGAGGTCGGCGGCATCGCCGATCACGTTCATCTGGTGATCGGTCTCAAACCCACACATGTCCTCTCCGATGTCATGCGCGTGTTGAAGGGCGACTCCTCCAAGTGGGTTCATATGGAGCTCGGCGTTCGGGATTTCGCGTGGCAGGACGGCTATGGCGCGTTCACCGTGAGCAAATCGGCGGTCGACGCGGCACGGATGTATGTTCGCAATCAGGAGGAGCACCACCGCAAACGCACATTCCAGGAGGAATATCTGGAGCTCCTCGAGAAGATGGAGATCGCATACGACGCGCGGTATCTGTGGTGATGCTCTGCCGCCCCTCCGGGGCGGTGTTCCTCGCGCGACTCGTTTCCGGTGGCGGCGCATTCGCGCTCGCCACCGGCTACCCTCTGATCGCGCCTCCGGCGCGGAACGCGCTCCGCGCCAGAGCCACCGTACCCGCGGAAACGTGCTCTTCGCCGGAGCCACCGTACCCGCGGGAACGTGCTCCGCACCGGAGGCACCGTACCCGCGGAAACGTGCTCCGCGCCGGAGGCGCGCGATAGGGTAGCCGGTGGCGTGCGCAAAAGCGCCGCCACCGGAAACGACGTGCGCGTAAAACCCGCCCCGGAGGGGCGGCACATCACCGCGCGCGCAGATGATTGTCGAGGTAATACGCCAGCGCCTGGCGCGCGTACTCATGCTCGTTCTTCGCCACGAGCGCGTCAACGTCCGTGAGCCAGCCCGTCGTGCACTCCTCGTTCGACCGCGAGGACTCCGCGCATGTCAGGAGGTGCTGCGGAGACTACAAGCCCATGAGAGCGAGAAACTCGTCTTCACTGAGGACCTCCACACCGACCGATCTCGCCTTCTCCAGCTTGGAGCCGGCCGCTTCGCCGGCAACGAGATAGCTGGTTCTGGAGGATACCGACCCCGAGGCCTTGCCGCCCTCGCGCTCGATGATCTTGTGGATTTCGTCACGTGAATACCGCGAAAGCGTTCCCGTTACGACCACGCTCTTGCCCGCCAGGCGATCGCCTGTCGCCGTGGCGACGTGCGTCGGCCGCAGGCCTAGACGCTGCATCTTCTCGAGGCGCTCCCGGTTCGCGGGAACGGAGAAGTACAAGGTCATCGACTCGGCCACCTTCGGCCCGATCTCGTGGATCTCGATCAATTCCTCCGTTCTCGCATCCATCACCGCGTCGATGGTCCGGAAACGCTCGGCGAGAATCTTCGCCGCGCGCTCGCCCACCATGCGGATGCCGAGGCCGAAGATGAGGCGCGAGAGCTCGTTGGTCTTCGATTTCCCGATCTTCTCGATCAGCTTGGTGGCCGACTTCGCGCCCTTCCGCTCGAGCTCCGCGACCTGTTCGACGGTCAGCTCATAGAGCGAGGCCGTATCGGTGACCAGGCCTGCCTTCAGCAGCGCCTCGACGGTCTGCCATCCGAGGCCTTCGATGTCCATCGCTTTCCGGGAGGCGAAGTGCGTGATCGACTGCAGCACGATCGCCGAACAACCCTGATTGATGCAGCGGATCGCGACCTCGTCCTCGAGCCGGTGAACCGGCTCGCCGCACACGGGGCAGTGCGTGGGAGGGACGACCTCTTTCGCGCCTTTCGGGCGCCTTTCTCTCAGGACGTCGACGACCTTGGGGATGATGTCGCCGCCCTTTTCGACGACGATCGTGTCGCCGACGCGCACGTCTTTGCGCGCGACTTCGTCGAAATTGTGCAGCGACGCGTTGACGACCTTGGTCCCACCGATGTGCACGGGGTCGAATTCGGCCACGGGAGTGACGGTGCCGGTGCGCCCGACGTAGAGGTTGATGGCCCGCACGACGGTCTGGGCGGACTCGGGCGGATATTTGTACGCGATGGCCCACCGCGGCGCCTTCGACGTCGCGCCGAGCTCGAGCTGATCCTCGCGCCGGTTCACTTTCACGACGATGCCGTCGATCTCGAAGTCGAGGTCGTGCCGGTGCTCGTGCCAGTGCTCGATGAAGGCGATCACTTCGTCGAGCGACGCGCAAAGCGCACGCTTCGGGTTCGTCGGGAATCCGACCCGGTCGAGAAGCTCGTATGCCGCCCACTGCGATTGCACCTGCCGACCGTCGACCGTGGGCACGTGGTAGACGTACGCGCTCAGGCGGCGCTGCGCGACGAGGCGCGGGTCCTTCTGCCGCAACCCTCCCGCGGCGGCGTTGCGCGGATTGGCGAGCTTCTCTTCCTCGTCGAGGCCCTCGTTCAGCTTCTCGAAGTCGCGTTTGGAGATGTAGATCTCGCCGCGGACTTCGAGGCGTTTGACCTTCGGATCGATCTTCAGGGGGAGACGACGGACGGTGCGTACGTTGACGGTGACGTCATCGCCTCGGACGCCGTCGCCGCGCGTCGCACCCCGCACGAGCTCTCCGTTCTCGTACAGAAGCGAGATCGAGACGCCGTCGATCTTCAGCTCGGCCTCGTACTCGACGGTCTCGCGGCCGAGGCCCCGAAGGACGCGCTCGTGCCACTCACGCAGCTCCTCGAGCGAGTACGCATTCTCGATGGAGAGCATCGGCGGATCGTGAACGACGGTTTGGAAATCGCCCTCGATCGGCGCGCCGCCGACGCGCTGCGTCGGGGAATTCGGATCGTGGTCGTCGTGCTCGTCCTCGAGCTCCTGCAGGCGCCGGAGCATCTGATCGAACTCGTAGTCGGTGATCTCGGGGTGACCCTCGTAGTAGAGGCGATTGTGGCGCTCGAGCTCTTCCCGGAGCTTGCGGATCTCCTGCTTACCGGTCATGCGGCGCGGATTTTACGGGAGTCTCGCCGTCTCGCAGTCTTCTCAGCGTCTTGTCAGAGTCGAGTCTCAAAGTCTCGTCTCAGAGTCTCCGAGTCTCAAAGTCTCAAAGTCTCAAAGAGGGACGTCCCTGCGGCCTCTGAGACCAGGCGACTTCGAGAGACTTCAAAATCTCGAAGAGCGACGTCGCCGCGTCTTTGAGACTTTGAGACTTTGAGACTTTGAGACGCGGAGACGCGGAGACACGAAGACTTGGAGACTCGAAGACTCGGAGACTCGAAGACCCGAAGACTACTTCCCCCGCGAAAGATACCGCGACCGCTCGACCACGCGTTCGCCGAACCCCATCGCCCGCAGGCGCGCGTCGACCTGCGCGAGAAACTCGCGCCTCCCCTTCACCAGATTCAGATTCAGGGCAACGAAGCGCATCCCTCGGGGGGTGTCGTAGTAGACGATCATTCGATCGCCTCCGACCATCTGCTCGGTCCCGCCGATCGTCTCCCAGCGGATCACGCGCGTCCGGAACTGATGCAGGGGCCGCAGTGTCAGTGTTTCCACGGCGAGCTCCGCAATCGGTTTTCGCGCTCCCAGCCAGACCTTCAGGCCGCCGAGCCAGAGCGTGCCGATGTACACCCAAACGAAGGGCTCACCGATCCAGCCGTAGCGCGACGACGGGACCATGATCAGCGTTCCAGCGATGACCGCCGACACCAGTCCGGCCACCGCGACGATCGACCATCCGGCTCTGCGAACCCACGGCCGAAAGCCGAACTGCAGGGACGTTGCATCCGGCGTAAGTTCCTGTGAAGGCTGCATTGAAAGCAAAACGCGGAGAGCCTACACTGACGATGCCTCAGGCCGGTACGGGTTTCGCAACACCAGCCTGTGCAACAGCAATCTCACGATGCCTGTACAGAAACTCGATGGCAGTGGACGACGGATTCTGGTCATCGACGATGACCTCGCCATCCGCGTGCTCCTGCAGGCGGTGCTGCGTCGGATGAAGTTCGACGTCGAGCTCGCCGAGGACGGCGCCGCCGGTCTCGAGAAGCTGCAAGCCGGCGACACATACGACCTCATCCTTCTGGATCTGATGATGCCGCGCCTCAACGGCTACGAGTTCATCGAACAGATCGCGCAGCAGCATTCCGACCACCGCCCGCACATCATCGTCTTCACCGCCGCGGGGAAACGCGGCGTCGACAAGATCCCGCCGAGCACGGTCTGCAACTCGATCCTCAAGCCGTTCGATCTCGACTCGTTCATCGAGATCATCAGGGACTGCATGCACGGGACGCATGAGGCGAGTGCCAGAGCGATGAACGCCGAACGATGACGGGGGAGCATCCCCTGTTCAACGTTCTTCCTGATGCGTTCATCGTTTTCGGAGCGCCCACTCGATCTGCCGGATGATGCCCAGGACGATCGTGGCCTCGCGCGCGTCGAGCTCCGCCCGGGCGACGATGGTCCGCAGATCCTCGTAGATCCGGTCGGGGTTGTTCTCGTGGAGGAAGCCGACCTCGAGCAGCAGCTCCCGCGCGCGTTGGTGCATCCGCTCGAGCGTGGAGGCGTCGGGCAGCTCGCGCGACTCGGCCCGCGGCGCGATCGCCGACAGCTCGTAGCAGAAGACGCACGCGGATTGCGCGAGGTTCATCGTCGGGAACCGATCGTTCGCGGGTATCGCCGCGGTGTGGTGGCAGAGGGCGAGCTCCTCGCGCGTCAGGCCACTGTCCTCGCGGCCGAAGACCAGCGCCAGGACCTGTTCGTCTGCGAGCGATGCGAATTTCTCCGCGAGACTCTTCGGCGAGAATGTCACCGGTGTCGTCCGGCCGCGCATGGAAGTCGTGGCCACGGTGACATGCGCGGCGCCGATCGCCTCGCCGAGGGTTGCCGCGAACCGCGCGCTCGCGAGCAGATCATCCGCGCCACTCGCCCACCACCCCGCGACCGGCAACAGTTCCGGATGCTCGCCCACGATCCACAAGTCGTCGAAGCCGAAGTTCTTCATCGCGCGCGCGACTGCGCCGACGTTGCCTGCCTCTCGCGGTTCGACCAAAACGATGCGCAGCATGAGTTGGCTGTGACTCGTTGCCCGTTGCCGGCTCCGTTGCCGGTTGCCCGTTGCCCGTTGCCCGTGACCAGTTGCCGGCTACCAGTGCAGTCTCGCCCGGGCGGAACATTCCTGGCAACTGGCAACTGGCAACTGGCAGCTTAAACAGAGCAGCATGAGTTGCCAGTGACCAGTTGCCAGCGCAGCATTGCCCGGGTGAGACTTTACGGGCAACCGGCAACCGGCAACGGGCAACGGGCAACGGGCAACGGGCAACGCGCAACGCGCAACGGGCAACCTACATCGTCCGCAATGCCTCCAGCATCGCATCCACATGCGCCTCCGTCGTACGCGGATTCATCATCGTCACCCGCAGCACTCGCTCACCTCGCAGCACAGTCGACGTGATCCAGGCGCGCCCGCTGCGGATCAGCCGCTCGCGCAGCTCCGCGTGCTGCTCGTCGTCGAGACCGCGGCGGCGGAAGCAAAGGATGTTCAGCTCCGGCTCGTGCACGGGCTCGAAGTCCTCCGAGGCAGCCACGCGGTCGTAGAGGAACCGCGTCAGCGCGGTCACGCGCTCGATGGACTCCACGATCGGAGTGGTGCCCCGCGAGCGGAGGATGAGCCAGAGCTTGATCGCGTCCGCGCGTTTCGAGCACTGGATGGTCATCTCGCCCAGGTTCTCGCTGCTTCCGCTGAAGAGATACGGAGCCTCGGCTTCGAATGCGCGGCGGAGCCAGATTCCGTCGCGCACGAGGATCGTGCCCAGCGAGAGCGTCATCCACATCATCTTGTGCGGGTCCCAGGAGAACGAGTCCGCGCGCTCCAGACCGCGCACGAGGTGCGCGAGAGCGGGGCTGAGCAGCACCGACGCGCCGTGTGCGGCGTCGACGTGCAGCCACGTGCGGTAACGATCGCGCAGCAGAGCGATCTCATCGAGGCGATCGAACGCTCCGGTCGCGGTCGTGCCCGACGTCGCGACGATCGCCAGGACCCCCACGTCCGCGCGCGCTTCGATCGCCGAGAGCGCTTCTTCGAGAGCGTCGACGTCCATGCGATGCGCGTCGTCGGTCGCGACCTTGATCACATCCGCGGCCGGGATGCCCAGGATCGAGGCGGCGCGGGCAATCGAGTAATGCGCGTCGGCCGACGCGACCACCAGTGGACGCTTGCCCGCCGAGGCCGCGTCCGCGTTCCACCGCGCACGCGCGGCCATGAGGCCGGTGAGATTCGCCGCCGATCCGCCGGAGACCGCCGTGCCTTCCGCCGTCTGCGGATACCCCGCGACATCCGCCAGCCAGCGGATGACCTCCTTCTCGATCGCCGTCGCGATGGGGCTCATCTCGAACACCGCGGTCGAGTTGTTGAGAAACGAGATCAGCAGGTCCGCGGTCGCCGAGTCGTAAAGCGGCGGACACACCTGATGACCCATGTACGCCGGGTGATGAAAGTGATTCGAGTAGCGCGCAACGAGCTTCGCCAGTTCGATCGGCTCCGCGGGCTCGCCGTCGATGCGCACGACTTCGCGCAGCTCCGCGAGCGGCGTCCACTCCACCACCGGCCCCGACTCGATCCGCTCCACGTGATCGAAGAGCAGATCGACCAGGTCGTGAGCGAAGCGGCGCGAGGCATCGAGCGCGGTCATGGGACCGCGGATTCTAGTACGGCGCTCGGGCGGTTGGCAGTTGGCAGTTGGCAGGAGCAAGAGCCGTGGTGGAGCGGCGGCTTCCTGTCAACTGTCAACCGCCAACCGCCAACTGCCAACCGTCTACGACGACTCTTCGATCCGGTAGTTCGGCGCTTCCTTCGTGATCACGACGTCGTGCGCGTGCGACTCGCGCAGGCCGGCCGCCGTGATGCGGACGAACTGGGTCTTGGTCCGCAGGTCCTCGATGTCCTTCGCGCCGGCGAGCCCCATGCCCGAGCGGAGACCGCCCACGAGCTGCGGGATCATCGCGCCGATCGAGCCCTTGTACGGCACCTTCCCCTCGATGCCCTCGGGGACGAGCTTGCCGACCTCGTCGGTGTTCTCCTGAAAGTATCGATCCTTCGAGCCCGCCTGCATCGCGCCGATCGAGCCCATGCCTCGGTACGCCTTGAACGTGCGGCCCTGGTAGAGGATCGTCTCGCCCGGCGCCTCGTCGGTACCCGCGAACAGCGAGCCGATCATGACCGTGCTGGCACCGGCGGCGAGCGCCTTGGTGACGTCGCCGGAGAACTTGATGCCGCCGTCGCTGATGACCGGGACGTCGAAGCGCTCCGCGGCGCGGACGCACTCGATGACGGCGGTGAGCTGGGGCATGCCCGCTCCGGCAACCACGCGCGTGGTGCAGATCGAGCCCGGACCGATGCCCACCTTGAGGGCGTCTACGCCGAGATCGCACAGCTCCATGGCACCCTCGTACGTGGCGACGTTCCCGGCGATGAGCGGCGTGGTCGGGAAGAGCTTCTTGAACTGTCTGATGGTGTCGATGACCCCAGCCGAGTGCGCGTGCGAGGAGTCGATGACGATCACGTCGACCTTCGCGTCGATGAGAGCGCGCGCCCGATCGATGCCGTCCTTGCCGGCGCCGACCGCCGCGGCCACGCGGAGACGGCCGAGAGGATCCTTCGCGGCCTGCGGATAACGGCGGGCCTTCTGGATGTCCTTGACGGTGATCAGGCCCTTCAGATCGCCGTTCTGATCGACGACGAGCAGCTTCTCGATGCGGTGGTGGTGCAGAACCTCCCTCGCCTGCTCGAGGGTCGTGCCGACCGGGACGGTGACCAGGTCGTCCTTCGTCATCCGCTCGGCGATGGGGAGGTCGAAGCGGGTCTCGAATCGCAGATCGCGGTTGGTGAGAATGCCGACCAGCTTGCCGTTCGCGTCCGTCACCGGCACGCCGGAGATCTTGTACTTCTCCATGACCTGCAGGGCCTCGGAGATCGATTGCCACGGACGCATGGTCACCGGATCGACGATCATGCCCGCCTCAGAGCGCTTCACACGGTCGACTTCCTCGGCCTGGCGATCGATGGGCATGTTCTTGTGGATCACGCCGAGACCGCCGTGCTGGGCCATCGCGATCGCGAGCCGGGCCTCGGTGACCGTATCCATGGCCGCGGAGAGGATCGGGATGTTGAGCAAGATGTCGCGGGTGAGGCGCGTGGAGACGTCGACGAAGTTCGGGTGGAGGTCGGATTTCGCGGGCTTGAGGAGGACGTCGTCGAACGTGAGACCGAGCGGGATCTCGTCCGCGAAACGGTCCGCGGACGTGTTGGGCTCGGGCTGTTCGGCCTCGCGAAAGTCCACTCGACCGATCACCGGGATGTCTCGAAGTACCCGTTCGTCACTCATGTCCGCCTCCGAATTTGAGTATAGAACGGGAGGCAGTGCATCGGAATTGCAGGCTCGTCTTCCGGAGATTCGTGCGCGTGGCGATGCGATTTACGGTGGAGGAGCGGCATCTGACCGACATGGACGGGCGGCCGGTGGCGGTGACCGAGCCCGACTCGGTGGCATTTCATACGTTCGACGCCGATACCCTCGACGATGCGGTGCGCGTCTTCGTGAAGAAGGACGACGGCGAGATCATCGGGAACGTTCTCAAGTTCCCTGGCTTCCAGGCGGTGGCAACGATCCGGAAGGCCAGCGGCGTCTATACGCTGCAGTTCACGCCGGCGAGTCAGCAGTACGAGTTGTAGGCCGAGTTTATCCCGCGCGTAGACGCGGGATCTCCGGTCATCCCGCGCATCTCGAACCGATTGGCGACCGCATTTGCACCGCACGTGGCAGATCGTGTCGCGGAATCACCAGAGATCCCGCGTCTGCGCGCGGGATGAACTGAACAACCGTCAACCGCTCCGAATGATCTCCTTCAGGATCTCGTCCTGCAGGTTGTACACGCCGAAGACGCCCACGCGATAGCGGTTGAAGAGGAACGAGAACGCGTAGACCCTGCCGCTTTGTGCGTGGACATAACCGGACAGCCCGATCACGCCGGAGATGTAACCGGTCTTCGCGTAGACCTGCCTCGCGAACGGTGGCTGGCGGAGGCGGTTGCCGAACCTCGAGTCCGGATCGCCCGTGTAGGGCATCGAGCTGACGAACTCTTCGCGCCAGGGGCTCTTCCACATGTAGCGCAGCAGGGTGATGAACGCGTTTGCGGACGCGCGGTTGTCGCGCGACATGCCCGAGCCGTCGACCGGATGGAACTCGTTCGCAGGGACGCCGATCTTCGTCGTCAGCCACTCCTTGACCTCCGCGTTGCCCGCGGCCCAGGACCCTTCCTTCCGCAACTCCGCGCCGATCATCTTCAGGACCTGCTCGGCGTAGTGGTTCTGGCTTTTCTTGTTGGTGACGTAGATGAGGATGCTCAGCGGAGTGGTGTGGCTGGTGACGAGCCGCCAGTCCGTACGCGCGTCGCGCGGTGTGAGAACGATCTGCCCCTGAATGCGGATGCCGTTGCGCTGCAGCGTCTCGTTCGTGACGGCCGCGAAGTAGTGCACCGGGTTCTCGACGGTGACGAAGACCTCGGTCGTTCCCGAGCGGGGCGGCATGCCGCCACGCACGATGATCTCGTTGCTGCCGTTGTGGCGCGTGATGAACGGCAGCCCGCGCCCGGTCTTGCAACTGTTCCGGACCGTGACATACGCCGTCGGCGGATCGAGCTGCACGACGCACGGCTGCCCCGAACGTCCGGGCAGCACGCGCACGGCGACGCAGCCTTCCTGCATCGAGAACGCCGCAATGGGAGCCTCGTACCAGGCCGTGAGCTGATCGACGGGCCACGTCGGGTGGATGTAGTCCGTGTCGAAGTAGCCGTGCTCGAAGACGAGGTTGCCGGCGATGGTCTTGATCCCGGCGCGCATGAGATCCCCCGCCCAGCCCTGAATGACGGCGGTGGCATCGCCGTCGTGGAACCGCCCGCCAATGGTCGGGTCACCGCGGCCGACGAAACGCACGTCGCCGTTGAGGGTCCCGGTGGCATCGATCTCGCCGCGGACGTACACGCCGGTCGTCACCTCGAACGACGGCTTGAGCAGATCGATCGCCGCCGCCGTCGTGAAGAGCTTCATGTTCGACGCGGGGGAGACGGCCATGTGGGGGTTGCGCTCCGCAACGACACGTCCGCTCTCGAGCTCCACGATCTGGATGCTCGAGTTGGCGCCGCTGGCGATGGAGCCGTTCACGAGGGAGTTGAGGCGCTCCTCCAGGTTGCGCCCGACCGGAGTCGTGGGCGCCGGTGGGGCCTTTCGCGCCGTGGTGGTCTTTTTCTTCGGCGTCGTCTTTTTCTTTTTTTTCGCTTGCGCCTCGGCCAGCGGATCGAGGAGCAGGAGGAGGAGGATGGCGAGGATCGCGCCCACGCGCGTTCGCTGAAGAGTCATCGGCGCGAAGGATAGTGCAAAGGCGGTGCTGACTCGGAGGGCAGAGCGCAGAGGGCAGAGCGCAGAAGAAAGGAGTCCGTCCGCCGTCGTCTCTTCTGCCCTCTGCCCTCCGATCAGCTAGAGCCGCTGCCAGGCCTCGGGGAGCGCCAGGCGCACGCGGTCGTGCAGCGAGACCGGCAATCTCCGCCGGACGCCGTCGCGGATCTCGTCGCGCGAGTAGCGCCTCGAGAAGTGCGTGAGCACGATGACCTCGTTCTGGAAGCGATCGGCGTAGTCGGCGATGTCGTCGATGTGGAGGTGTTGATATTGCGCCGCGCGGTCCTGATGCCCAATCATGATGAACGAGCACTCGATCATCAGCACCTCGGACTGAAACGCGGCCGGGCATTTCTCGAGAAGGCCACGGTCGGTGTCCCCGGTGTAGAAGAGGAGCGACCGCGAGTACGGCTCGTCGACCGTGACGCCTTCGCGCCGCAGCCGCCCGATCTCCTCGCCACTCGTGCCGATGAGCTCCTTCCGCAGGTGATGGCGCACATCGACCAGCTCGTACGCGCGCGCCGCCACGCGATGCGATGCCGTGTACGCCCGCACGAGATGGTTGCGGCTGAAGCGGACTTCATCGCCGGAAGCAAGGCCGACGACGTCGAGACGCAGCTCCGAGCCGGTCAGCCGGCGCTGCACGGCAAGGAGCTCCTCGAAGCCGTCCGCGGCCTCCGCCGGCACGTAGACCGTGCCCGTCCCGAGCTGCTGCAGCTTCCGCTGCGAGGCGTAGAACGGGATCCCGGCCGCGTGATCGAGGTGCGCGTGCGTGATGAACACATGCTCCATCGGAACGAGGAGATCCGGACAGCGCCCGATGTCCAGGGCGACGCCGAGCTCCCGGATGCGGAAGTAGGTCTCATGACCCGCGCGCGAGCGACCCTCGATCACGAGATGAGGCGTCTGGAGTCGGAAGAAGTCCTTTTCACTCATCCTTTCAGCCTTCCGAGGCCCTCCGAGGCTTCCAAGATCTCCAGCAGTTCCCGCAGGTGCCTCACGCGCGCGTCCGGGACGATCTCGAGCCCATGGGAGACGGCGGGCGCCACGGCGGTCCCGCGCGTGAGCGGGTCGAAGTGCACGCCTTTCATCCCGACGCGTTGGGCACCGTGCACGTCGACGTAGGGATTGTCGCCGACGAACATCATCTCCTCATACGCGACGCCGAGGCCGCGGCGGAGCTCCTCGAAGATCGAAGCCTGCGGCTTGCACTCGCCGTGCTCGTTGGAAAAGACCATCACATCGATCAAGGGTGCGAGGCGCAGTTCCTCGAGGATTGCGCGAAGCACCGAGCCGGGCGTGCGTCCGGTATTGCTGATGAGGCCCACGCGTAGTCCGTGCCCCTTCAGCGTCGCGAGCAGCTCTTCCGCGCCGTCGACGGTCTTCGGCAGAATCTCCAGCGCTGCGCTTGCATACGCTTCCTCGAGCGCTTCGAGCACCTCCTCGCTGAACGAGGCGGGGGCGAGCTCCAGCTCCTCGAGGAAATGCTCGATCTGCCTGCGGCAGGGAACGTCGAGATCCATCGACCAGTAGAGGTCGTGGCAGCGATGCCATAGCGCTCGGTACGCGTGCTCGATGCGATCCGCGAGCTCGCCGAACCCGTGCTCGCCGAGGATCTCCTCCATCCTCGTGAGCCGCAGACGCTCCTGCTGTTTCGACAGCTCGGGCGTGTCCGTGATCAGGGTTTCCCAGAGGTCGAAGGCGATGGCGCGGAGCATGATCGTGCTGAGTGCTGAGTGCTGAGTGCTGAGTGGGCGGGCGTGACTCAGCACGCAGCACTCAGCACCCAGCACTAATTCAGCTTCACCCGTCCGCCGAACCCTTCGTCATATCCATGAAAGTACTCCAGGGCCGGCTCCGGATGCTTCCAGCAGTAGTAGCCGCCGCCGCTGTCGAAGTCGACGAGCCAGAGGCCCTTCACTTCCACTCCCATGCCCATGATCGACTCGGCCCACTCGGTGACGATGCTCTCGTACACGGCGGGCTCCTCCGAAACGGTCTGGTCGATCCGTTCCACGGCCTCGCCGGTGATCCGCGCCACTTCGGGAAGAAGCGCGGCCGCCTGTTCGTAGGAGAAGATTCGTTTTGGCACGCGCGGCGAATGATAAATGCAGTTTTGTGCGAAACGACAGCTCTGTGCTAAAACGCGCACTGCTACATCTGAGGGAGGACATACCGATGTCGGTACAGGACAGGGTCAAGGCCATCATCGTCGAACAGCTCGGCGTGGACGCGGAGGAAGTCGCCCCGGAAGCTTCGTTCGTCGAGGATCTGGGCGCGGACTCGCTCGACACCGTCGAGCTGATCATGGCATTCGAGGAAGAGTTCGGCGTGGAGATCTCCGATGATGATGCGGAGAAGATCCGCAAGGTCAAAGACGCCATCGAGTACATCGACAAGCGTGCCGGCAGCGCGGGCAAGTCCGCGTAGCGCGCGGTCCATTCGACTGTTCCAGGGCGGGCATCAGGCCCGCCCTACGTGTGTGAAGGAGCGACCTGCTTGAACGAACGCCGTGTCGTGGTGACCGGAATCGGAATGATCTCCCCCCTCGGGGTGGGCAATGAGGCCACGTGGCAGGGTCTGCTGGAAGGTCGCTCCGGAATCGGCCCCATCACGAAGTTCGACGCCAGCGCCTATGCCGCGCGCATCGCCGGCGAGGTGAAAGGCTTCGATCCCCAGAAATGGATCGAGAAGAAAGAGGTCAAGAAGTCCGATACCTTCATCCACTACGCGGTCGCGGCCGCACAGACGGCCGTCGATGACGCGAAGCTCGATCCGAAAGCCGAGGATGCGGATCGCGTCGGCGTCATCATCGGCTCAGGCATCGGCGGACTGCCGCTCATCGAAGAGATGCACCGCAAGCTCATGGAGCGCGGGCCTGCGCGCATCTCGCCGTTCTTCATCCCCGGTCTGATCGTGAACCTGGCCACGGGCCAGATCTCGATCCGTTTCGGGGCGAAGGGACCGAGCTCGGCCCCCGCCACTGCATGCGCGACCGGCGCGCACGCGATCGGTGACGCCTTCAAGATCATCCAGCGCGACGATGCGGACGTCATGTTCGCCGGCGGCTCCGAGGCGGTGGTGACGCCGCTGGCTGTGGGCGGCTTCGCGGCCATGCGCGCTCTTTCCACGCGCAATGACGAGCCCGAGCGCGCGTCGCGTCCGTGGGACAGGGATCGCGACGGCTTCGTCATGGGCGAAGGCTCGGGCGTCCTGATTCTCGAAGAGCGCGAGCATGCGCTCGCGCGCGGCGCACAGATCTACTGCGAGCTGGTCGGCTACGGCATGACCAGCGACGCGTACCACATCACCTCGCCGTCCGAGGACGGCGACGGGATGGTGCGTGTCATGCGGCGTGCGCTCAAGGACGCGGGACTGCAGCCGTCCGACATCGAGTACATCAACGCGCACGGAACGTCGACGTCCGTGGGCGATCGCGTGGAGACGATCGCCATCAAGAGCGTCTTTGGCGAGCACGCCTACAAGCTCGCCGTCAGCTCCACGAAGTCCATGACCGGCCACCTCCTCGGCGCCGCCGGCGGTCTGGAGTCGGCCATCGCCGCAATGACGATCCGTCACGGCATCCTCCCGCCGACGATCAACCTCGAGAACGCCGACGAGGGCTGCGACCTCGACTACGTCCCGAACGTCGCCCGTCCGGTGCCCGGCATCCGACACGTGCTGAGCAACTCGTTCGGATTCGGTGGAACGAACGCGACGCTGATCTTCTCGCGACACGAGTAGGTTGGTTGGCGGTTGGCGGTTGGCGGGGAGCCCCCATCCAACCCCCTCATGCAGGAAACGGACGCCCATCTTGCGTGCATGCACTTTGCACTTTAAAGTACTTGCCATGCACGCTCAGCTCCCGTCTCCCCCGCCAACCGCCAACCGACAACCGCCAACCGACGTCACCCTCATCGGCGCCGGCCTTGCCGGCCTTCGCCTGGCTCGCCTCCTCGCCGCGCGCGGGCTGCGGGTCACCCTGCTCGACCGCAAGCCGTCGATCGCGGCGCCGGTTCACACGACCGGGATCTTCGTGCGCAAGACGTGGGAGGACTTTCCGATGCCGGAGGAGCAGCTCGGGCCGCCGATCCGGGACGTCGTTCTGTACTCGCCGTCGCGAAAGTCGTTGCACATTCGCGCGCGGCGCGACGAGTTCCGCGTCGGACGGATGTCCTGGCTCTACCTGCAGATGCTCGACCAGTGCGCGAGCGCGGGTGTGCGATGGATCCCCGGCGCGCGCGTCGAGTCGTGCGACGGGGGCGACGTGACGTACGTGCGCCACGGCCGGCGCGAGAGCCTGCGTGCGCGTTACGTGGTCGGGGCCGACGGCGCGCGCTCGCTCGTCGCCGAGCACCTCGGACTCGACCGCAACCGCGAGATGCTTCTCGGCCTCGAAGAGATCGTCCCGCCCATCTCGCGCGAGCCCGTGCTGCACTGCTTCCTCGACTCGCGCCTCGCTCCCGGCTACATCGCCTGGGTGGCCAACGACGGTCACGAGGCGCACGTCGGCGTCGCCGGCTATCGACGCGGAGGGTGGGATGCCGCAAAAGCGCTGCACGCCTTTCGCGAGGGCCTCCCCTTCGGCGTGGGACGGGCGATCGAGCGCCGTGGAGGGTTCATTCCGGTGAACGGAATCCTGCGGCGCATCGCGAACGAGCGCGGCCTCCTCGTCGGCGATGCGGCCGGTGCCGTCTCGCCGCTCACGGCGGGAGGACTCGACGGCGCCATGCGGCTCTCGACATTCGCCGCGGACGTCATCGTCTCCTACCTCGAGACCGGCGACGCGCGCGTGCTGCGGCACTACACCGGAGATCGGTTTCGCACGCGCATCCTCGCCCGCCGCTGGATGCGCCACGCCATGCGCGCGGCGTCGGCCGCGCCGCCGCTGCTGGAAGGTGCATTCGCCATGCTGCGCGTCCCGCTGTTTCAGCGCGTCGCCGAGCACGTGTTCTTCGCACGCGGATCGTTCCCGACGATCGAGTCGCCGAGTCTTCGCGTCGCCGAGTCCCGGTAGCCGGTACGGCCGCATGACCGGCAGCGCCTCCAAAGAACTGTCATCTACAGGCCGGGGGAGCGGGTAGTCCTAGAGTCCTGAGTCCTGAGTGGCGAGAACCCTTCCTCGGGACTCAGGACTCCGCGGGCTTCCACGAAAACTCCTTGGATTTATGCGGGTTTCCCGAGCCCGGACCCGAGCCCGAGCCAGTGCCCGAATCGCCATTCCGAAAAGCCGGGCTCGGGCGCGGGCGCGGGCGCGGGCCCGGGTTTCTCTTCGTCCGGCGCGGCGCGCGCGACGTCCATCTCTCAGGATGACAGCAGGTCGAGCCACTCCGCGAACTCGCTCTTCCCGTATTTGCGCGCGACGTCGGCCGGGGTCAGGCCGTCGCTCGCTTTTGCGTTGCGATTCGCGCCGTGGGCGAGAAGGAGCTTCGCCATCTCGATGTCGCCGCGGCTGGCGGCGCCGTGGAGGGCGGTGTAGTCCAGCTGCTGGCGCGCGTTCGGGTCCGCGCCGCGCTCGAGGAGCATGAGCATCGTCTCCCGGTCGCAGGCCGCGGCGGCGGCGTGCACGGGCGCGACGCGTAGCGCATTCTCCGCGGGCGCGTTCACGTCCGCTCCTTCCTCGATCAGCCATCGCGCGAGTGCGCCGTGGCCGAAGAAGATCGCCATCCCGACGGGCGGGTAGCCGTCGGCGGTGCGTTCGTGCAGCACGTGGGGGTCAGCCTCCAGGAGTTGCCGGGCCCGTACCTCGTCGCCGAGGGCGCACGCCTCGCCGAAGGACACCGGAGCGCCGCGCTCCACCAGCAGGCGCGCGATGTCCGCCTTGCCGTGATAGATCGCCAGCATCAGGAGCGTGACGCCGTCCTCCGCTGCTTTCAACCGCGCCGGATCCGCGTCGACGAGTGCGGCCACGCGCACCGGATCGCCCGCCTTGATCGCATCTGCAAGCTCGCTCATGGGGAGGATGGTAACGCCCCTTTCCGCCCGCGCTCATCGAATTTTGTGATTCACGACTCTCGGCGCGCAAGTCTCAAAGTCTCAGAGTCTCAAAGTCTCAAAGTCTCAAAGAGGAGGCGCCGGGAGTCTTCGAGTCTTCGAGTCACCAGCAGTCCCTCGACGACTCGACGACTCGACGACTCGGCGCTCAGAGGCTTTGAGACTTTGAGACTTTGAGACTTTGAGACTTCGAATTCCGGTCTCTACGAAGCGAAGACAATTCCCGCGCAAACGGCGCCAACGGCCGGAAAGTCTCTACGGGAAATAGCGGAACGCAAGACGGTGACGAAAGGCCCGTACTCTCTTCATGCGGCATCGATCTTGATCTCAATAACCTCATGGAGGCCCGAATGAAGCCCTGTTCCCAGTGCGGTCACTCCGGAGCGGCGCATGTCGACGGAATGCGTTGTGCGCTCTGCGGTTGCGTCCCTTCGCGGCAGACGTTCGTGCAGGACGCATTCGCGTTTCGCTCGGCGCTACTGGGCCGGGTGACGACGAGCACACGAAAAAGGTGAGCTCAGCTCTAGGATGATTTCGGCGCGAGTCATCGTTGCCGATCACCATGGACGCTCAGATCAAGAGAAGGTCGAAGCTCGTCACTGTCTCGGAGCGCAACCTGCAGAACGCGGCCATCCGCCTGCTGCCGAAGCACAACAGGCTCGTCTCTTCCGAGGTCGACTACCTCCGCCGTGTCCTCGGCGAGAAAGCCACTCAGGTGGAGATCGACGAGAATGTCCTCCTCGTCCGACGCCTCCCGTGGCGCGACATCGTCGGCGACGCCTGAGCCGGCGAGTTGAGTAGGGTCAGACCTCGAATCTCTACTTAACTCGCGACACTCCGCGGGGCATTGCGCGGGGGCATCAGCACGAGCGACTCGATCGCATCGATGGTCACCGGGTAGCTGAAGTAGTAGCCCTGCACCTCGCGGCAGCCTGCTTCCTTCAGGAACTCGAGCTGCCCGGCGGTCTCGACTCCTTCCGCGACGACGCGCAGACCGAGGCCGTTGGCGAGCTGGATCACGGAGCTGACGATCGCGGCGTCTTCGAACTTCTCCGGCAGATCGGCGACGAACGCGCGGTCGATCTTCAACGCATCGAGCGGAAAACGCTTCAGGTAGCTCAGAGACGAGTGGCCGGTGCCGAAGTCGTCGATGGCGATCGTCACTCCGGCGCGCCGGAACTCGTCCAGCGTCGACATCGTGAGCGCGGCGTTCGCCATCGCCACTGTCTCGGTAATCTCCAGCTCCAGCGACTCCGCCGGGATGCCCGATTCATGGAGCGCCGACCGGACCAGATCGCCGAGCGATGGATCGCGGAACTGGCGGGCCGAGAGATTCACCGCCACGCGGAAGCTCCCCAGTCCGCGGCCGTGAAAACGCCGCGCGTCCCGACAGGCCTGCCGCAGCACCCAGTCGCCGATCGGCAGGATCAGCCCGCGGTCCTCGGCGATGCTGATGAAATCGTCGGGCAGAATCACGCCCCGCTCGGGATGCTTCCACCGCAGCAGTGCCTCCATCCCGACGATGGTCATCGTCTCGACGTCGATCTGGGGCTGATAGAGCAGCCCGAACTCGCCGGCCTCGAGCGCCAGGTGCAGCCCGCTCTCGACGGTCATCCGCTCCTGCGTCGAGCGGCTCAACTCGCGGGTCGACAACTGGAATGTGTTCCGCCCCTCGGCCTTGGCGCGATACATCGCTGTGTCGGCGTTCCTGAGCAACGTCTCGGCGTCCGCGCCGTCTTCGGGGAACATGGTGATGCCGATGCTCGTCGTCACGTAGAGACGATGCCCGTTGACGGCCATCGGCTCCGCCACCGCGCGCAGTACCTTCTGTGCGACCAGCGCCGCATCCTGCGGCTGGGAGACGTCCTGCAGCACGATCGTGAACTCATCGCCTCCGACGCGGGCGACGGTGTCGCCCTCGCGCAAAGTGGCCTTGAGGCGCCGGGCCACCTCGCGCAGCAGCTCGTCGCCGACGCTGTGTCCGAGGGAGTCGTTGACGACCTTGAAATGATCGAGGTCGAGAAAGAGCACGGCGACCTGCTTGGCGCGGCGTTGCGCCAGGGCGAGCGCGAGCGAGAGATGCTCCTGGAACAGATGCCGGTTCGCGAGTCCGGTCAGCGAGTCGTGATAGGCCTGATACTCGATCTGCTGTTCGGCGGCCTTCCGTTCCGTGATGTCGCGGATGAGGGAGATGACGCCGAGGATCTCGCCGTCGTCGCCGAGATACGGCCGATACACCGACGAGACCCAGCCCTGCCGTTCGGTGGCCGGGACGTAGTAGTGGATGTCGGGCGACGAGACGGTCTCGCCGCCGAGGGCGCGCGCGAGCAGATCGTCCACACGCTGCTCGGCGAGATTCGGAAAGACGTCCGTCGCACGCCGCCCGAGAACGTCCGCGGGCGCGAGGCCGGTCATCTCCTGCATGAACGCATTCCAGAGCACGTATCGCAGCTCGCGGTCATAGACCACGATGCCTTCGCCGGCGTTGTCGATGATGTCGCGCGCGAAACGTCCGTTCTCGCTGTGCGCGCGCGCGGCGCGCGCCTCCGCAATCTGCCGATAGGCGATCGACGCAGCGACAGCGACGATCGCGAGCGCGATCACGACCTGGAGTAGACCCATACGTTTCCTACGGGCAGCGTATCATCCGGCCGAGCGGGCAGGTTGTGAACATCGCCGTGAAGCAATCGTCACGCGCGTACGGGGGAGCAGCATGAGCGACAGTACCGGCAGTGGAGTCGCCGGCGCCACGGCGCCGGCGAAGATCGAGTATCCAATCCGGAAGATCATCTTCGCCTCGGGGCTGGGGACGATGATCGAGTGGTACGACTTCTACATCTTCGGAAGCCTCGCCGTGGTGATGTCGGAACTGATGTTCCCCGCCGGCAATCCGACCTGGGCCCTGATCAAGACCTGGGCGCTGTTCGCGACCGGATTCATCGTGCGGCCCTTCGGCGCGATCGTGTTCGGGCGCGTGGGCGATCTCGTCGGCCGCAAATACGCCTTCCTGGTCACGCTGACGATCATGGGATTGTCGACCTTCCTGATCGGCCTCCTGCCGACCTACGCGACGATCGGCGTGCTCGCACCCTCGATCCTGCTGGTGCTCCGCCTCCTCCAGGGTCTCGCTCTCGGTGGTGAATACGGCGGCGCGGCGGTGTACGTCGCCGAGCACGTCCCGGACCACAGGCGCGGCTTCTACACCAGCTTCATCCAGATCACGGCCACGCTCGGGCTCTTCGTCTCCCTCGCCGTCGTTCTCGGCGTGAAGAACATGATGTCGCCCGAAGCGTTCTCGTCGTGGGGCTGGCGCGTGCCGTTCCTCCTTTCGATCGTGCTGGTCGGCATGTCGCTGTACATCCGGCTGAAGATGAAGGAATCGCCACTCTTCGCCGCACTGAAGAGCCAGGGCAAGACCTCCGTAGCCCCGCTCAGGGAGAGCTTCGGCCGCTGGTCCAATCTCCGGATCGTGCTGCTCGTGCTCTTCGGCGCGACCGCGGGACAAGGCGTGGTCTGGTACACGGGCCAGTTCTACGCGCTCTCGTTCCTCCAGAGCGTGATGAAGGTGGATATGGTGAGGTCGAGCATCATCGTTGCCGTCGCCATCCTCCTCGGCATGCCGTTCTTCACCGTCTTCGGCGCGCTGTCCGACAAGATCGGCCGCTTGAAGATCATGATGGCCGGCAACCTGATCGCCGCGCTCACCTACATCCCGATCTACAAGGCCATGACGCACTACGGCGCCGATCCGCGGAACCCGAACATGGTCATGCTCACGCTGCTCGTGTTCATCCAGGTGATCTACGTGACGATGGTCTACGGGCCGATCGCGGCGTTTCTCATCGAAGCCTTTCCCGCACGCATCCGCTACACATCGTTCTCCCTGCCGTACCACCTCGGCAACGGCTGGTTCGGCGGCACGCTGCCGCTCATCGCCGGCGTGCTCGTCATCCAGACCGGTAACATCTACGCCGGCCTCTATTGGGCGATCGGCATCGCGCTGATGACGTTCCTGGTCGGCACGTTCGCGCTCAGTGAAAGCCACCGCGTGGAGATCTGGAAGGAAGCGGAGGAGGCGCGGCCGGTGTAGGGCGCACGAGAGTACGGCCAGACTCGACCCACCCGACACGGCACGCGGATTGACGAGCGGCAAGGGCGCCAACGTGGCCGCGCAGGCGCGCCGTACCACAATGGCCCCGGTCTCCGCGCTGCGCTCTGCGCGGGTTGGGGGAGTGACAGGACCGCGGTCGCGAAGGGGGTCGCTACACACGACATTCGGGTGGCGCGCCTTTCGCGGGCCATTAGAATTCGCACCCGTGACGACCTACTGCGACATCGCTCCCGGCCATCCGTTTCACGGTCCCTACCACGACACCGAATACGGCTTCCCCGTGCGTGACGACGACCGCCTCTTCGAGCGGCTGATGCTGGAGATCAATCAGGCCGGTCTCTCCTGGCTGACGATCCTGAAGAAGCGCGACGCGTTCCGCGAGGCCTTCGACGGCTTCGCGATCGAGCGCGTCGCCCGCTACGACGCGCGCCGCCGGGCGAAGCTACTGACGAACGAGGGAATCATCCGCAACCGTCTGAAGGTCGACGCCGCGGTCGAGAACGCGAAGCGCATCCTCGCGCTGCAAGAGACGCACGGCTCATTTGCAGAGTGGCTCGACGCCCATCACCCGCGCGAGAAGAACGAGTGGGTGAAGCTCTTCAAGAAGACCTTCGTCTTCACCGGCGGCGAGATCACGGGATCGTTCCTGCTGTCCACCGGATACCTCCCCGGCGCACACGAACGCTCCTGTCCGGTACACATGCGCATCCTTCAGGCCCGGGGAGGGAGTGCTGGGTGCTGAGTGCTGGGTGCTGGGTGCTGGGTGCTGGGTGCTGGGTGCTGAGTCCCCACCCACCCCTACTCGGGACTCAGGACTTGGAACTCAGGACTCAGGACTCAGGACTCAGGACTCAGGACTGCATCACCGACAGCACTCAGCACTCAGCACCCGCTCATCACTCGCTGCCACGCGACCCGTTCCTCATGGCATGCTCGTACAACAAATGAAAATGATGCACCCCGTTTTCGCGCTGCGGTGAGAAACGCCCCCTGTCGTACGTCGATGAGCGCAGACCGCGTTGCACGGTCTCGCAGATCTCGATGTCCTCGATCTGGATCTCGTCCGAAAACGCCACGGTTTCGCCGATCTGCTGCTTCACCGACTCGGGGTCCTTGAAGTACCAGTCGAACAGCGTCGCCGTGCGGTTCGGACCCAGTGGCACGATCAGGTTCGTGGAGAAGTTGTCGGCGTAGACGTTCAGCATGAGGTTGGGAAAGATCCAGAAGTAGCGCACGTCCTCATCGCCACGGATGCGTCCTGCTGAAGGATGGTCGCTTCGGGTCGGCGCGATCTGGATCGAGTAGTTGCGCTTCACGTCCGTCCTGTAATTCGGATAGTCCAACTCCCGGAACAGGCCCGGATGCACGATCGGGATGTGGTAGCCCTCGAGGTAGTTGTCCACATAGACCTTCCAGTTGCAGTCCAGCTCCCAGGTCTTGTGGTGCGCGAGCCGGAAGCCGCTATAGTCGTGGGGCGGCATATCCTCGAGGAGCTCGCCGAGGAAGGCGGTCAGCGATTCAGCGCCCGGGTCGAGATGGACGAACACCAGCTCGTTCCAGATCTCGACCTGGAATTGCGGCAGCACGCAGGACGCGCGATCGAAGCCCTCGATCCCGTCGAGCTCCGGCGTCACGGCCAGGCGGCCGTCGAGCGAGTACGTCCAGCCGTGATAGCCGCACTGGAGGACGGGGCGCTTCCCCTCCCCTCTCGCGATCGGCCCGGCCCGATGGCGGCAGACGTTCGACATCGCGCGGAGCACCCCGTCGTTCCCGCGGACGACGAGCACCGGCTCGTCCGCGATCGTGGTCGTGAAGTACTGGCCGTTCTCCCGGACCTGGGCCGCGTTCCCCGCGAGCTGCCAGGTGCGGCCGAAGACGTGGCGGTTCTCCTCGGCGAGCACCTCCGGGTCGAGGTAGAAACGCGACGGGAGCGTGGCTGCGTGCTCGAGACGTGGATCGATCATCGGCGGAGTCTCTCCACGACCAGATACACCGGAATGCTGAGAGCGAGCAAGCCGGCCGCCCAGAGGCTGTTCTTCGTATCCCCCGCGGTCGCGCCGAAAAGAAAGGTCAGCGAGGCCACGATCGCCAGCGCCGTCGTGAACGGGTGCCCCCAGGCGCGATAGGGCCGCGGCGCATCCGGCTCGCGACGTCGGAGAACGAACAGCGCGAAAAAGGACAGCGTGTAGTTCGCGACGAAGAAGAACGCGAGCTTCGCGACCACCTCCTCGAACGAGCCGGTGACGATGAACAATGCCGCGAGCATGCTGCTGATCATCAGCGCCACGTCCGGCGTTCCGCCGCGGTTCACCTCGCGCGCGGCGCGCCAGAACAGGCCGTCCTTGGCCATCGCGTAGATCACCCGCGGGGCCATGAGGACGTTCGAGCTGACGGCGCTGAGCAGAATCAGCACGACCAGGCCCCAGAGCAGCTTCTGTCCCGCCGTGCCGAACATCCGATCGACCACGACCCCCGCCGCGAAGTTGCTTCCCGCGATCGTGGGCAACGCCACCACCGTGAGCATGGCCAGATTGATCAGCAGATAGATGACCGTCACCGAGACCACGCCCCCGAACATCGCGCGCGGGATGTTGCGGCCGTGGTCCCTGACCTCTTCGGAGAAGTAGATCGACGCGGACCAGCCGTCGAACGTGTAGATCACCGCCTGCAACGCGATCACGAAGGAGAGCAGCATCCCCCCCTCGGTCGTCAGCGTCATCGCCGTCGGCCCCCAGGGCGTGCGCGTGCCGAACCAGAGGCAGGCCGCGACGAACAGGAGCAGCGCAAGGGCTTTGACGATGCTCGTCACGTTCTGCAGCGCGCTGCCGCTGCGGATGCCGAGCCATTGGATGATCGTGAAGAGCGCCACGACGGCCAATGCGATGACCTGCTGCGTGCGCATCCCGGGAAAGAGCCTCACGCTGTATTCGCCGACGACGATGGCCACCGCCGCCGTCGTTCCGCACGTCGAGATCCAGTCGCTCCAGCCGACGACGAAGCCGGCGTAGTCGCCGAGACCGCGGCGGACGAAGACGTATTGGCCGCCGGAGCGGGGCACGAGCGTGGCCAGCTCCGAGAGCGCGTTGGCGCCGAGGAGAGCGTAGAGCGCGCCGGCGATCCAGATGGCGATGTAGGGCCAGAACGTGTGGATCTCGGCGGCGATGGCGCCGGGCGTCCGGAGGATGCCCGCCCCGATGGTGTTGCCGACGGTGACGGCGAGTCCGAACCCGACCCCCAGGACGGCAAGGAGATGGCCGCGAGCGCGCGCTAGTTCGGGGACCGTCATCCGGCGCGCGCAGTTTATCCTGAGTCGCGGAGCGGCGAAGGATCAATGGAGCCCTCTCGCGTGGCGTGCCACTGGCGCGGTCTTCGAGAGGGCACCGGTTGATCCTTCGCTCCGCTCAGGATTTCCGAGCGGAGCCCTCTCGCGTGGCGTGCCACAAGCGCGGTCTTCGAGAGGGCACCGGTTGATCCTTCGCTCCGCTCAGGATTGCCGAGCGGAGCCCTCCCGCGCGGCGTGCCACTGGCGCGGTCTTCGAGAGGGCACCGGTTGATCCTTCGCTCCGCTCAGGATTTGATTACTCGCGCACCGTCACCGGGCCGTTCACCGTCGACAGGTGGACGTTCGCCGGTCCGCTTCCGAGCTCGATGCGTCGCGGCTCGCCGTCATCGTTCGAGCGCCAGCCGCGATCGCAGTCGGCGGCCTTGCACGAGATCGGGCCGCGGCCGCGCGACTCGACGACGACGCTCGAGCCGAAGTTGCGCGGGACCTTCACCGTGAGCGGTCCGTTCTTCGTCGACGCGTCGAGCGTGCCGTTCCAGGCCGCCCCGGCAAGCTTCACCGACAGCGGTCCGTTCGAGGCCTTCACCTTCATCGTGCCGGAGCCCCCGCTGATGCTGATCGGGCCGTTCGAGGTCGCGGCATCGACGTCCCCATCGACGTTCTTCAGCGACAGCGGCCCGTTCTGGGCGCGCGCGACGACCTTGCCGTCGAGATCGCGGATGGACACCGGTCCGTTCTGCGCCTCGACGTCGATGTCCGCGCCGCGAGGCGCGCGCACGTGGTACATCACCGACCAGCGGCGCCCGCGGCCCTCATCGGGTCCCTCGGCGTGCAGTTCGTTGCCTCTCAGCGTGACCCGGATGGCGTCGAGGTCCGCCTGCATCGTCGCGGCCTTGCAGACCGTGATCGTGTAGCCGGCGGCGTTGCCGCCCTCGAAGCTGATCGGTGCATTCGTGACCGCGGCCTTGATCGAGCGGAGGCTGCTCGCCTCGATGATCTCTTTCTTCACGTAGGTCCGCTCGTCCCCGAAGCGGATGCTCCGCTCCGAGCACTCCTCGGCGCTGCTGCGGTGATCGTAGTCGTCGTGCGCGAACGCGGCCGTGGCCGCGAGCGCGAGACTCAGTGCGATTGCGAAACGTCGCATGTTCGATATCCCCTTCCTTTGCCGCTTCATACGCCCGGCGGAAACAAAGGTTAGGGACGTGCGTAAAATGTCGCTCATGTTGAAACATCTCTTTGCGGTGCTGCTGCTCGCGGCGGTGCCGGCCCGCGCCGCGGAGTGGTACGAGCACTACGAGAAGGGCGTCCGGTTGATCGAGCAGGGACAGGCCGAGGCGGCGAAGCAGTCGCTCGAGGCGGCCCTCGGTGAGCGCAGTGCCGAAGGGCTGCAGATGCCCACCGGGCCGCAGGAGTACATGGACTACCTGCCTCATCTCTACCTCGCCATCGCCAGCCAGATGACCGGGGACGTCGAGGGCGCGCGCAAGGAGCTCGCCCTCGCAGAGACGTCGGGGATGGCGGCGAAGAGCGAAGTCGGACGTCCGCTGCTCGTCGCCTATCAGCTGCTCCTGCGCGGAGACGCGACCGGGAAATCCCCGCGCTACACGATCTACGACGCAAAGCCCCCGGTGCTGACTGACGAGGAGTTCGAGGTCCTGCGCAACGACGTCCTGTCGAAGTGCGACCTGCCGCTCGATACGAAACTGAAGAACGCGCCGTGGTACGCCAACTACGAGCTCGGCCTGCGCCTCGAGCGGAAAGGCGACTACTCCCGCGCGCTCACGCACTTCATCGACGCCGTCGCCCACCGCCCCAACCCGCAGAAGCAGGCCCGCATGTACGGGATGTGGCTCATCGACTACTACCCTTACTTCCACATCGCGCGCTCGCACGTGCGCCTCGAGAACTGGCAGTGCGCGAAGAACGCCCTCGAGATCTCGCAACGGCTGGGCGAGATCCCCGTGGCCGCGCCGGAAAACGACGAGTGGGTGTCGCTGCTGCGAATGACGGAGAAGAAGCTCAACATCGAGCCCTGAGGCGCGAGGCGCACATTCCGCCCGCTGTCATCCAGAGCGTCGAGCGAGGGACCTGGGCGGGAGGGGCTCGTTGCGCGTGCCTGCCGCCCCACCCGCCCAGGTCCCTCGCTACGCTCGGGATGACAGGGCTGTCGAGCGATCCGCTCAAACCGCGGCGCCGGCGGCGACCGCCCTCAACTCCCGCGATTCGATGATGCGCGCGCCGTCTTCTTCCCGCTTCGTGAGCGCCACCAGTGCCTGCGCGACGACGCACGCCTCGATGGGTTTGACCCGCTGGGGCATGAGCCAGCCGAGGCGGGTCACGATCTGTTCTCCGAGTCGGAATTCGCGTCGGGGGCCGACGAGAAAGGAGGGGCGGACGATCGTGATCTTCGGGTACGGAAGGGCGAGGAGATCCGCTTCCACCTCGCCTTTGACGCGGCTGTAGAAGACGCGCGACTTCGGATCTGCGCCGAGGGAGCTCACGAGCAGGTAGTGCGTGACGCCGTTCGCGAGACCGAGGCGGGCCGCGAGAAGAGGGAGGTCGTGATCGACGTGGCGGAAGCGCTCCTTTGTTTTCGCGACACGGATGGTCGTGCCGAGCGCGCAGACGATGGCGTCGACGGCGAAGGCGTCGCGGTGCTGCTCCATCTCGGCCAGGTCGAGGATGTGTTCGTCGAGCCTGGCCTGGGTGTGGCCGGTCGGGCGGCGGGTGATGACGACGACGCGCTCGATGGAGTCGTCGGCGAGGAGGAGTTGCAGCACTTCGTGGCCGACGAGGCCTGTTGCGCCGAGGAGGAGGATGCGGCGGGGAGGCATGGGGAGAGTGTACGCTCCCCTTCCTTGCGCCAGCGGTCGGGAACGACGAGCCGAGGTCATCAAGCGCGGGGTGTGCGATCCCTCCACCCGGGTGGCGGCGCGGACGCCGCGACGACAGCCGACGAGGACGCCGGCGCTCCGTTGGTCACCCTCCCAGCTAGCCTTCTTGAGCCGGTCCGAGGCCAGGAGTGCTTTGGGTTGACGGTCGCGGTGCCGACCACACGCGAAGACGCAAACTCGGAACTCTCGCGGCGTGGTCGGCTCCGGTGGCGCACGAGTTGGGCGGCGTTCAGGCGTAAAGCAGGCGACCGCGCGGCTCCGGGATGGGTCTTCCCATTTCCTGGGCTGTCTCGATCCACTCATGGATGATGACCTTCACATTCGCAAGCGCGGCTTCGTAGGTCGGCCCATCCGACGCACATCCGGGAAGCTCGGGAACCTCGGCCACGAAGGCTTGATCCTCGTGGCTCCAGTAAATGATCACTTCGTATCTGGGATCAGGTCGCATCGGGTTCCTCGACGAGTTTATAGCGCACGATCACGTTTCGCACCTGCTTGACTTGATACGGTTTCGCCTTCCCACTGGCAAGTGGTTGCAGATTCAGAATCTCGGCGATCCCTTCCCTGCCGAAGATGTGGTGGTCGCCGCGGATCCGTTCGTTGAAACCGACGGAACGGAGGAGGTTGCGCAGAGACTCGAACGAGACATTCGCATCCGACCTTCCCGATAGGATCTGTTCGAGTTGCTTGCCTCGCGCGGTCACGCCACGACGATATCACCCTCCCGAAAAGAAGGGGTTCAGCCCCGTGGCGGGGCAAACGGCCCGCCGGTCGCACGGTCACGCTGGGTGGCCGACCAAGTCGACGATTTGCTGCTCGATGCGCAGAGGCTTTCGAGAGCCATCGACCGGCACTTCGTATCCATGATGCAGCAGAACTTCACGCACTCGGGCAACGGATTCGGTGTTGCTGATAGCAGGACCGAGCAACACGGCTACGATCGGGAGCCGTCCAGCCAGTTGGCCAAGGTCGAGGTCAACGTGCGTTTTGAAAAGGCCTGAATGTGCTTCACAACAACTGGGGATTCCCACTGAGTGCAAGTGCGCAAGCCGCCACTCGTCCTCGACATAGAAAGACGGTTCCTTCATTCGCACGAAGACCGACAACGCGGACGTTGCGAGAGGTCCGAACCAGCGCGCCATGTATAAGAACGGATTGCGCGAGCTCAGGAGTCCCGGTTCTAGTGCAGGTGCAGCCTGTCGCTCCCATAAGGTTAAGAGCCAATCGAAGAAATCATCCTGCGCGCTCTCCGCGTACTCAACGCCGAAAAAGCCAACGTTCTGACGAACGTCGGAATGCGCGAGGCGCATCAATTCGGAGCTGTCGAATCCTATGGCAACACCTTTGAAGTGATCGGCATATAGCCCCCACTGCGGAAGATCATCATCCTTCCCGCTAAAACACACCACGAACGAGGTTGCCTTGCTGCCGCGCAGGTAATCGAACGTCATCATCTGCGGAGGGTATAGGGCACGGTACTCAGGCAACGTCGCGGCTACCGCGTGTCGATTGATGACCGTTTTCCACCGAACGACCGCATGTATAAGTTCCGACGTATCATTAGTTTCCGACGTATGCGTAGCCCAGAGACGCTTGGACTCCAGGATGCGCGGAAGAGCGGCAGCGGAGGTGTAGTGCCGGTAGGCCTTCCTGATCCGGAGGCCATGTGCGCGTTCGTCCGGTCCTTCGCCGCAAGCGGCATGACGGTGGGCGGTAGCGTGGGCCATGTGCGCATTCTGTTCGACGAGGAGTGTCGGGCCTTCCGCGCTGATCTCGCGGTTGAGGCGGAAAGTCGTATCGACCATCGCGGCGAAGGCCGAGCGCACAGCGGGGAGCAGCGGCGGATTCGCCATGAGCGGCGCACGACGCGCGTCCGCGCCGCAGGATCAACGTTGCCCTCTCGCAAAGCGACCCGTGCTCCCTCTCATTTGACGCGAGCCGGTCTCGGCGATCGCCCCAGAGTGCTCACGACTCCGGACTTCGCGATTTTCCGAACCTGCGGAATCCACTCCCGGCGATCCTCCGAGGCTGTGTGCAGGTACTCGAGGACGTAGACCTCTCCACCCGCAATCGCGACGGCCGTTGGCGACCATTGCGGGGAGGCTTTCAATACCGTCGTCACACGCGCGTTGCGATCGACTTTCAGTAGGGCGCCACACCCCGAGGCGGCAACGTAGATCGACCCGTCGGCGCCGACCGCAAGCCCGCGTAGATAAGGGCCGGCTCCGGCCTCGGTTCCCGGAATCGCGGTGCAGTCTTTCAGGACCACGTTCTCGACGACCGCCGTCACCCGCCCGCGCGGGTCGACCTTTCGGATTGCGCGGTCTTCCGTGTAATACAACGAACCGTCGGGCCCGGCCGCAAGACCGTTGAGCCAGGTGACTGCTCGTCCGCCCTTCCGAATGGGCGGAAGCGTCGCCCGGATTCCGCGGGCACCCGATGGGTCGATGGCCATGATGCGAATTCGGTCGCCCTGCGTTCCGTCCGGATAATAGAACTTCCCGTCCGCACCCATCGTCACGGGGAAGTCGCTGGAGAGAACGACCGCACCGGCCGAGCGAAATTCGCCATTCCGAATCGAAGGCCAGCGGGTCTTCCGGAACCGTCCCTGCGGATCGAGCGCAAACCAGTGGAAGGCCGGACCCTCGCGGCGTGCCACCCGGCCGCCCGGCCCGATCGAAAACACGCCGCCACCCGTATCGACGAAGTACACGACGCCGTCCTTCGCAACGGCAATCGCCGAACCCGGATGCGCGGTTGAAGCAGCCCCGAGAAAGGTCGTGATCACGAGCGCGGCAAATCGCAGTTGCCAGTTGGGCATCTTTTCCTCCCGGCTCTTCAGATGCGCTCCGCCAGCGAGTGTTAACGGGTTGGGGCATATCCGGAGAGGAGCGCCTCCCACTGCGAATCCACTTCCCAACCCCTTGACAGATGGCGCGGGACGGGAAACAATCAGCCTCGACACTTGAGACAGAGTCTCAGTTGCATTACAGGAGGCCGCCCCGCGTGTTCCGCCAATTCGCCACCATCGTTCTCCTCCTCGGCTCTCTCGCCGCCGCCGCTTCCACGCAGCAGGACGCCACCACCGATGTGCCTCCCGCATCGCCACCACCACCACAGCCGGTCGTCTTCGAGCGTCTCACCGTCACCGGCGGTCCTGACCGCGTTGCTGAGATCCCCGGCTCGGCCACCTATCTCTCCCAGGAAGTCCTCGAGGAGCAGGGCTACACCGACATCCATCGCATCCTCCGCCAGGTCCCCGGCGTCAACATCCAGGAGGAAGACGGGTTCGGCCTTCGCCCGAACATCGGGATGCGCGGGACGGGCGTCGAGCGCAGCGACAAGATCACCATCCTCGAGGATGGTGTGCTCATCGCTCCCGCTCCCTACGCGGCCCCCGCCGCGTACTACTTCCCCACCGTGGGCCGGATGGAGAGCATCGAGGTCCGCAAGGGCTCGACTTCCATCCGGCAGGGACCATGGACCACCGGCGGCGCACTGAATCTTCGCTCGACGAGTATCCCCGCGGAGCTCAGCGGCCGGGTCGATCTCGCTGCCGGCCAGCATGGAACGATGCGCGGCCGCGTCGCGATCGGCGGTTCGGGCGCGCGCTTCGGATGGCTTTTCGAGTCGTATCAGCACCGCACCGACGGATTCAAGGATCTCGACGGAGGCGGCTCGACCGGATTCGAGCTGCAGGACTATCTCGGCAAGGTCCGCTGGAACAGCGTTTCTTCAGCGCGGTTCCAGCAAACGCTCGAGCTGAAACTGGGTCGCACCACGCAGCAAGGCGACGAGACCTACCTCGGTCTCACCGAATCCGACTTCGCCATCAGTCCACTCCGGCGCTATGCGGCGTCGCAATTCGACGTCATCGACACCGAGCACGAGCAGATCCAGCTCACGCACCTGATCGTTCCCTCGGCGCGCTGGGACGTCACGACGACCGTCTATCGAAATGACTTCTTCCGCAACTGGCACAAGCTCGATTCCGTCGGAGGCGTCGGCCTTGCCAACATTCTCGACAACCCGGCGAATCACGCCGCTCTCGTCGGCGTGCTGCGCGGCGATGCGGACGACAGCGGCACGCTCCGCGTTCGCAACAACCGCCGGGACTACTATGGTCGCGGCGTGCAGTCGGTCATGGCGACGCGCTTCTCCACGGGCGGCGCCTCCCATGAGATCGAGGCGGGCGTGCGGCTGCACGAGGACGCCGAGGACCGGTTTCAGGAGGACGACCGCTATTCGATGACGGCGGGCCGGATGGCGCTCGTCGCCCGCGGAAATCCGGGCAGTAACGCCAATCGCATCACCGAGGCGCGCGCCACCGCGTTCTTCCTGCAGGATCAGATCACGCTCGGACGCTGGCGCCTGACGCCCGGCTTCCGCGTCGAGTCGATCGACTTCGAGGTCCGCAACTTCGGAAACGCGGATCCCTCTCGCGGCGGGTCGAACCTCTCGATCGCACGCAACTCCGTCGAGGCACTCGTTCCCGGTCTCGGCGTTGCCTTCGACGTCAACCAGGGCCTCGCTGTATTCGCCGGGGCTCACCGCGGCTTCGCCCCTCCCGGTGCCGGCGCGAATCGTGAGACGGAACCGGAAGAGAGCATCAACTACGAGGCAGGGCTTCGATGGAATCGCCGTGGCGCCGGCGCGGAGTTGATCGCGTTCTTCAACGACTACGACAATCTTCTCGGCCGCGATACCCTTGCCACCGGCGGCACCGGGAGCGGGGATCTGTTCAACGGCGGCGCGGTCGAAGTGCGGGGCCTGGAGCTCGCTCTCCATCGAACGCTCACGCGCGGCACGACGAGAATTCCCCTCCGTCTCGCCTGGACCTGGACCGAGGCAACGTTCATGAGCGGCTTCACCACCGCGTTCGCCGACTGGGCTCCCGAGGTACACCGCGGGGATGCGGTTCCGTACATCCCCGAGCAACAGCTGACGGTGAACGCGGGATGGGAGCGTGGACCCTGGAGCACCCATACCCAGCTGGCCTGGGTCTCGGAGATGCGAACCGAGCCGGGACGCGGAACGATCGAGTCCGGTACCGGAACCGACTCGTACTACACGCTCGACCTTCGCCTCGCGCGCGAGATTCTCGCTTCGTTGGATGCATTCGTCGAGATGCGCAACATCACGGATGAGACGTATGTCGTGGCCAGGCGGCCGGCAGGACTGCGGCCAGGTCTTCCCCGGACGATGTTGACCGGCATCACCTGGAAGTTCTAAAACCGAATCGAGGTCCGGACCACTTGTTGAAACGAGCTCTCACATCGTTCGCTCTCGGCGCGCTGATCGCCTGCAGCGCCGAGTCACCGGAACCGGCTGCAAGGGAAACCCGATCGGAGGTGGCCGCGCCCACCTCCGACGGGACGCTCGTCCTCTACTCCGGCCGGAACGAGAAGCTGATCGGACCCCTTCTCGCGCGCTTCACGACCGAGACCGGCATTCGTGTCGAGACACGCTATGGCGAGACCGCCGAAATGGCGGCGACGCTGCTCGAAGAAGGGACACGTACCCCGGCGGATGTCTTCCTTTCGCAGGATGCGGCCGCTCTCGGCGCCATCGCAAAGTCCGGTCTCCCTCATCCGCTGCCGGAGGATGTGATCGCACGCGTGCCGGCGCGTTTCCGCGGCCCCGGCAACTCGTGGGCGGGTGTCTCCGGCCGCGCGCGGACGGTCGTCTACAACCCCGCCAGGATTCGTCCGGAGCAACTGCCGCGATCGCTCGAAGAGACCACGAACCCGAGGTATCGCGGGCGGTGGGGCATCGCGCCCCTCAACGCCTCCTTCCAGTCCCACATGGCAGTCTTTCACGCGCTGAAGGGAGCCGAGGCCCTCGATGAGTTACTCCGGGGGATGGTCGCGAACGAGCCCCGCCGCTATCCCCGTAATGGGGCGATCGTCGATGCCGTCGCCGCCGGCGAGATCGATTGGGGTCTGGTCAATCACTACTATGCATGGGAAGCGAAAAAGGAGAGGCCGCACCTCGCGGCCGAGAATTTCTTCATGCCCGAGGGGGATGCGTCGAGTTTCGTGAACGTTGCCGGCGTGGCGCTGCTGGATGGCGGCGATGCCGACGCTCTGGCGTTGATTCGTTTCCTCCTCGGGGATGAAGCGCAGCGCTACTTCGCCACGGAGACGTTCGAATATCCGCTCGTCGAGGCAGTCTCTCCGCCGGTCGCACTGCAGCCGCTCGCCGAGCTGCGCACGCCGGACACTGACTACGGCCGCGCCTCGGAGCTCTTGCCGCAGACGCTGGCGAAGATCAACGAGCACGGCCTGAACCGCAATTGAGCGAAGCATCGGCCGCGATCATTCCCGCCGCACGGCGGCCAAGAGGGCGGCCCGTCGCGCCCGCGACGAAGATTCTCGCCATCGTCGCGGCGGCTTTCGTCACGCTGCCCGTCCTTTATCTGTTTCTCCGCGCATTCGAGGCAGGCCCTGATGCGTGGCGGCAGCACATCCTTTCTGCCCGAACGGCGGCGCTGGCCGGATCGACGGCGATGCTCGCCTCGGCCGTCGTGCTGATCTCGAACGCCATCTCCATTCCGTACGCCTGGCTGGTGACGCGAACCGATCTGCCGTGGAGGCGCTTCTGGGCCGTGGCGGGCGCGATGCCGCTCGCGTTTCCGTCGTACATCGCCGCGTTCACTCTCGTTTCGCTGCTCGGGCCGCGAGGTGCGGTCGCCACGGCGGCAGGCGTGACGCTGCCCGAGATCGCCTACGGCTGGTCCGGCGCGCTGATCTCGCTCGCGTTCTTCTCCTATCCGTACGTCTATCTTCTGCTCGTGGCAGCGATTCGCGGGCTCGATCCGCTCGCGGAAGAGGCGGCGCGATCGCTCGGCAGAACACCGTTGCAGGTCTTCACCGGAATCGTGGTTCCGCAGCTTCGTGCACCGGTCGCCGCCGGCTCGCTCATCATCACGCTCTACGTGCTTTCCGATTTCGGAGCGGTGTCAATCGTCCGCTTCGACACGCTGACGACCTCGATCTATGACGCCTACCGCGGGCTTTTCGACCGGAACATCGCTGCGCTTCTCGCGTCGCTGCTGGCGGGAATGACGATGGTCCTTCTCGCTCTCGAGTGGGCCGCGGTGCGCAGGATCGCCCCGTCCCGCGAGCGGGTCGCGCGGGACCACGCACTGCTTCCGCTCGGACACTGGAAACTCCCCGCGCTCCTTTTCACCGCGTCCGTGACCGCAATCGGCGTCGCACTTCCGGTCGCGGCGATCACAGGGTGGAGCATCCGCGCCATCTTCGCCGGACGTGCCGTCGTCGATCTCCTTCCGGCAGCCCATTCCCTCACCGTCTCCCTGGGCGCGGCGATCGTCTGCACGGCGCTGTCGATTCCGGTCGCAGTCTGGGCCGTGCGCGGAGGCAGTCTCTCGGCGGTGTTGGTCGAGCGCCTCACGTTCTCCGGATACGCGCTGCCCGGGATCGTGGTCGGACTCGCTCTGGTCTTCGCCACGATTCGCCTGGCACGCCCGCTGTACCAGACGACGATCCTTCTCGTCGTCGCCTACGTGATTCGGTTTCTCCCCGAGGCCGTTGCTGCCACGCGCTCGGCGCTCGTGGCGCTTGCTCCTCATTTCGAAGAGGCGGCGCGGAGCCTCGGGCATGGCAGCCTGTCGGTGCTTCGCCGGGTGACGATCCCGATGATCCGCCCGGGATTGCTCGCCGGCGCTGGACTCGTTTTCCTGACCGCGATGAAAGAGCTCCCTGCCACCCTGATTCTCCGCCCCACGGGGTTCGAGACGCTGGCGACCCGGATCTGGGCCGAGACGACGCTCTCTGCCTGGTCCGATGCCGCGATTCCGTCGCTGATGCTTCTCGTCGTTTCCGCGATCCCGCTCTGGGCGTTCGTGATCCGTCCCGCGGTTGGGGGAGGGCGTTGAGCGAACCTCTCGAGGTGCGCGCACTCACGGTCCGTTATGGCCACGTGATCGCCGCGGATACGGTCTCGTTTCGCGTGGAAGCGGGAGGCCTCGCCGCACTCGTCGGTCCGAGCGGCTGCGGCAAGACCTCGGTGCTGCGTGCGATCGCCGGCTTCGAGACGCCGGCGGCCGGCGAGGTGTGGATTGGCAATGAGATGCTCAGCGGCTCCGGGCGCTTCCTCCCGCCCGAGAAGCGACGCGTCGGAATGCTCTTCCAGCAGGGCGCCCTCTTCCCTCATCTCACCGTCATCGCGAACGTCGCCTTCGGACTGCGGCAGAGAGACAAGGCGAAGGCGCGGGAAGCGCTGGCGCTGGTGGGCCTCGACACGCTCGCGCATCGGTGGCCGCACGAGCTCTCGGGTGGGCAGCAACAGCGCGTCGCGCTGGCCCGTGCGCTGGCGCCGCGACCGCGGCTGATCCTCTTCGATGAACCGTTCGCCGCGCTCGACGTGCAGTTGCGCGAGCGGCTGCGCGATGAGGTCCGCGCGGTCCTTCGGGCCACGAACATGACCGCCGTTCTCGTCACCCACGATCAGGAGGAGGCGCTGAGCGTCGCCGATCAGATCTCGGTGATGAAGGATGGACGGATTTTGCAGACCGGTACTCCACGCGCGATCTACGAGGAGCCGGCAAGCGAAGGGGTGGCCCGCCTGATCGGTGATGCGAACCTGATCGAGGCAAGGGTCATCGACGGCAGGATCGAGACGCCGTTCGGCGCGCTACGCGTCGATGCGGGCGACGGAACGTGCGTCGTCCGGATCCCGCCGGAGAGCCTCTGCATCGCCGGGGACGGCCGCGGCGCGAGCGGCACCGTCGCGACCTCGCATTTTTACGGGCACGACGTCGTCGACGAGATCGCCGTCGGTGGGGGTTCGATTCGCGTCCGCCTCGCGGCAACCTCGGGTGTGGCCGGCGCCAGGGTCCATCTTGCACTCAAGCCCGCCCGATTCCGCGTCTTCCTCGCGGATGGCACGGCGATCATCGCCCATCGGCAGCGCGCCTCGGGTTGAGTGGGTGCAGAGCGGGCTGCGCGCGACGATCTAGTGTAGTGTCTCGTTAGTCCCTTACCATTCTTTGCGGCGCGGAAAGGCCGTCTGCGGCGTTGGCACTCCTCAACGATGACACCGCATCGCCTGCGTCGCGCCGCCTTGCATCCGACCTCCCCGCACCACAAATAATGGCAAGGGACTAACGAGACACTACACTACCGTCGCAGCGCCATCGCGGCCTCACCGATCATCTTCACCCGATCCGGCGAGTCGGGCTGCTCTCCCTTCCGCCGGCAGCGGTCGCAGAGGCCGAGGATCTGCAGGTTGTGAAATGTCGGCGTGAACTTCTTCCGGCGGCAGATCTCGAGCTGCCGTTCCTCGAGCCGTGGGTCGTGGAACTCGATCACGCCGCCGCAGGTCGTGCAGATCAGATGATCGTGGTGCGAGTTCTTCGTGACCCTCTCGTAGTGATAGTGGTCTTCGCCGAGATGCACGCGGCGGACGAGGCCCGATCTCACCAGCAGGTCGAGAGTGCGGTAGACCGTCGCCCGCGAGGTCTTGATGTTCTTCTCTTTGAGCTTGAAGAGAAGCTCGTCGGCCTCGAAGTGATAGTGGTCCGCGAAGATCTCCCGCAACAGCGACTCCCGTTCGCCCGTCATCTTCAGCCCCTGACCCATGAGGAACTCACGGAATCGTGCGGTCTCTTTCTCGAGCTCAGGCATCGGGACTTGCAACGTCAGAGGAGCCGGTGAACATTCTAGCCGGCGCACCCGGCAGCGCCGGTTGGCCAAGCCTCGGGCATGCCTGTCGCTCGAAGCTCAGTTTCTGCCGCGCAAACTCCTAGTGGCCATTCAAACTTTGTTTGAAGGGCACTCGTCACGGTCGAAAACGGAGATCACGAACAAATTCATGCCCGTGATCGTTTGACAGTCTGTCATCCCGAGCCGGCGACGTCGGTGACGACGCATCGGAGAGGAAACTGTCTGGGTTTGCGCGCGAAGGCGCGCACGACAATCTGGCCCCGGGCTCGGCCCGGGACGCTCAAGAAAACCGCCCTGTCCAACGCGGAGACGCTGTGCGAGTTTCTCTCCGGGAGGCTGGAGAAGCAGGGCGTCGCGTGTGGGGTCGATGGCCATGATGCGGATTCGGTCGCCCTGCGTTCCGTCCGGATAATAGAACTTCCCGTCCGCACCCATCGTCACCGGGAAGTCGCTGGAGAGAACGAGCGCGGGATTCTCGCCTTCCGAGCGAAATTCGCCATTCCTAGTCGATGGCCAGCGGGTCTTCCGGAACCGTCCCTGCGGCTGCTGCCTTCCCAGGCAAGGCCGATGAACGCAGAATCGCTGCAGCAAGCGTTCGAGCCTGATCATCTGCCTCGAGAATCGGAAGGGAGTCGTCAGGAGTTGCGGCGCGTGCCCCGGCGCCCCTCGTTAGGAGTCTGCGCGGCAGAAATGTCAGGCGCGCTACGCCGCCCGAAGCCGCGACGGTTGAACGCATCCGAAACGTGGCCGCAAGGCGAAGCAACCAGCGCTGCCGGCCGTGCCGGCTCACCCCCCCAAATAGGCCTTCTTGATCCGGTCCGAGGCCAGCAGCGCTTTGGTGTCGTCGGTCGCGGTGATGCGGCCGGTTTCCATGACGTAGCCGCGGTGGGCGGTGACGAGGGCCATGTGGGCGTTCTGCTCGACGAGGAGGATGGTCGTTCCTTCGGCGTTGATCTCGCGGATGACGCGGAAAATGGTCTGGACCATTTGCGGCGCCAGGCCGAGGGACGGCTCGTCCAGGAGGAGCAGCGTCGGCTTGGCCATGAGCGCGCGGGAGATGGCGAGCATCTGCTGCTCGCCGCCGGAGAGCGTTCCCGCGTTCTGCTTGATGCGCTCCTTCAGCACGGGGAAGAGCGAGTAGACGCGCTCGAACTCCTCGGCGCGGATCTTGTCTTTGCGCAGGTAGCCGCCCAGCTCGAGGTTGTCGTGCACGGTGAGGTTGGCGAAGATGCCCCGGCCCTCGGGGACGTGCGAGATGCCGCGGGACACGATCACGTGCGGCTTGATGCCGGTGATATCGCCGCCATTGAACTCGATCGAGCCCGCGCGCGGCTTGAGCAGGCCGGAGATCGTGCGCAGCGTGGTGGTCTTCCCCGCGCCGTTCGCGCCGATCAGGGTCACAATCTCGCCCTTGTGCACCTCCAGGTCGATGCCGTGCAGGGCCTTGATCGTCCCGTACGAGACCTCGATGCCGCGGACCGCCAGAATGGTCGCACTCACAGCTCGGCCGCCTCCGCGGGCTCGCCGAGGTAGGCCTCGATGACGGCGTCGTTCGCGCGGATCGCCTCCGGCGGCCCCTCGGCGATGGTCTTGCCGAAGTTCAGCACCACGATCCGCTCGCAGATGCCCATCACCAACTCCATGTTGTGCTCGATGAGCAGAATGGCGATGTCAAAGCGATCGCGGATGTCGTGAATGGTGCGCATCAGCGCCTGCGTCTCGCTGTCGTTGAGACCCGCGGCCGGCTCGTCGAGCAGCAGGAGCTTCGGCTTGGCGCCGAGCGCACGGGCGATCTCCAGTCGCCGCTGATCGCCGTACGGGAGGTTCTTCGCGTGCGTCTCCGCGCGCGAGGCGAGGCCGAAGATCTCGAGCAGCTTCATGGCCTCGACTTCGGCCGCGGCCTCCGCGGCGTGAAAACGGTTCGTGTGCAGCACCGCGGACGTGCCGGAGTACTTGTAGTGGATGTGCCCGCCGATCTTCACGTTCTCGAGAACGGTGAGGTCTTTGAAGAGGCGGATGTTCTGGAACGTGCGCGCGACGCCGAGGCTCGTGATCTGGTAGGGCTTCATGTGGTGCGTCGACACCCCGCCGACCTTGATCTCGCCCTCGGTGGGCTTGTACACGCCGGTGAGCATGTTGAAGATCGTCGTCTTGCCCGCGCCGTTCGGGCCGATCAGCCCCACGAGCTCGTGCGGGCGGATGTCGATGTTGAACTCCGACACCGCGGTCAGTCCGCCGAAGCGGATGGTCACGTTCGAAGCGTGCAGGAGGATGTCTGCTGCCATCGGCTAACTCACCGGCGGACCGGTTTCGCGATCGAGCTTGTCGCCCGCATCGCCTTCATCGCGTTTCTCCGTTGGAATCGTGTCTTTCCGCTTCGGCAGAAAGTCCCACAGCTCGCGCCGCCCGAACAACCCCTGAGGACGCGTGAGCATCAGGATGATGAGCATCATCGAGTAAATGACCATGCGCGGATCGCGCTTGAGCATCTCCGGCGCGTTGTCCGGCACCACGTCCTTCACGTACCGCAGCCCCTCGGGGAGGATCGTGAGAATGATCGCGGCCACGACGGAACCGGTGATCGAGCCGAGCCCGCCGAGGACGACCATGGCCACGACCTCGAAGGACTTGACGAACGTGAACATCCCGGGATTGAGGTACATGAGGAACGAGCCGTACAGCGCACCGGCCACGCCGGCCAGGGCCGATCCGATCACGAAGGCCTTCACCTTGTACTTCGTGGTGTCGACGCCCATCGCCTCCGCGGCGATCTCGTCTTCACGGACGGCCATGAAGGCGCGGCCGACGGACGACCGCACCAGACGGTGCGAGATCAGGATCGTGATCCCGGCGAAGAAGAAGACCCAGAAGAAATTCGCCCACGCCGGGATGCCGGTGAGGCCGCGGGCGGCGCCGACTTCCTGGATGTTGAGGATGACCACGCGAATGATCTCGCCGAAGCCGAGGGTGACGATGGCGAGATAGTCGCCCCGCAGTCGCAGCGACGGCAGGCCGACGATGTAGCCGCAGATCGCCGCGGCGATCGCGCCCGCGCAGACGCCGAGGATGAGGAAGACGCTCTGCCAGACGATCTGCTGCGCGCTGCCGTCCGGGAACCGGCTCACGTACGCCGCGAAGTACTTCGTCGTCAGATAGGCCGAGGCGTACGAGCCGACGGCCATGAACCCCGCGTGCCCGAGGGAGAACTGCCCGGCGTGTCCGTTGATGATGTTCAGCGACACGGCCATGGTGATGTTGATGCCGATGAGAACGAGAATGCGGCTCGGATACCGCAGCCACGGCCAGTAGACGGCAGCGTATTCCAGCCCGACCCATACGGCGTACAGCGCGGCGACGTAGAGGACGAGGAAGACGAGGTCGCGGAGCCACCAGGTGCGGGGCATTAGTGCACCCCTCCGGGGACGGACCCTTGGGGGACGGAATTGAAAATTGAAAATTGAAAATTGAAAAAGTGCGATCTCTCGAGACCCGTTGAGCGCGCGGGTCGCTTTTCAATTTTCAATTTTCCGTTTTCAATTCCGACTCTCATCAGACCGGGGACGGAATTGAAAATTGAAAATTGAAAATTGAAAAAGTGCGATCTCACGAGACTCGTTGAGCGCGCGGGTCGTTTTTCAGTTTTCAATTTTCCATTTTCAATTCCGATTCTCATCACACCTTCTCCGGCTCGTATTTGCCGAACAGACCGGAGGGCCTGAACAGAAGGATGACGATGAGGATCACGAAGGCGATCGCGTCGCGGTAGTTGGAGAACTGCGAGCCGCCGATGAAGGCCTCGACGATGCCGATCACGAGGCCGCCGACGACCGCGCCGGGCACGTTGCCGATGCCGCCCAGGACGGCGGCGACGAAGGCCTTGAGGCCGGGCATGATGCCCATCAGCGGATCGATCTTCGGATACGAGAGTCCGTAGAGGATGCCGGCCACCGCGGCGAGCATCGAGCCGAGAACGAAGGTCATCGTGATGACGCGGTCGGTGGGGATGCCCATCAGCGAGGCCGTCTCGAAGTTGAACGAGACGGCGCGCATGGCCCGGCCGAACTTCGTGCCGTAGACGATGTACTGCAGGAGAGCCATGAACACGATGGCCACGCCGAGGACGATGAGCTGATAGTTCGTGGTCACGACGCTGCCGAGGTGAATCAGCTTCTTCTCGACGAGCGTGGGGAAGAACTTCGGATCGGGACCGAAGACGAACTGGCCGCCGTATTCGAGCAGAAACGAAACGCCGATGGCGGTGATGAGCGAGGCGATGCGCGGCGCGTTGCGCAGGGGACGGTAGGCGATGCGCTCATTGAGATAGCCGAGGAGGCCGCAGATGATCATGGACAGCAGCATCGCGATCCCGGCGTTGACGAGCGACGGGGCCCCGGCGTTGTTCTTCGCCAGGAAATTGCCGGCATAGAAACCGACGAACGAGCCGATCATGAAGACGTCGCCGTGGGCGAAGTTGATCAGCTTCAGGATGCCGTACACCATCGTGTATCCGAGCGCGATCAGGGCGTAGATCGAGCCCGCGGCGATCCCGTTCAGCAGGTTCTGAAAGAGAGTCTCCATGAAGAAAAAAGGTCCGGCGCAAACTACCCGCCGGACCCTCGGATGTAAAGTTTTTTTCGTGTGAATGTTGCTACTGCGTGCGGCCCGTCCCGGTGGTGTCGGTGGCCGTGCCGCTGGTGGCGGTCGCGGCTCCGGAATCGGCGGCCGGATCGACGACGCCCTTGAGGATGGTCTTTCCGTCCTTGATCTCGAGGATCGCCAGTTTCTTGCCGATCGGATTGCGGTCCGGACCGAGGGTGATCATGCCGGTGACGCCGGAGAAGTTCTGCGTCGCGGCGATGGCGTCGCGGAGTTGCGGACCGTCGGTCGTGCCGGCGCGTTTGATGGCGTCGGCCAGCACACGCGCGGCGTCGTAGCCGAGGGCCGCGAGTGCGTCCGGGGTCGCGCCGAAGCGCTCCTGGTACTTCTGCACGAACTCGCGCACCGAGGGCGACGGATCGTCGACGTGGTAGTGGTTCGAATAGAACGAGCCCTCGAGAGCCTTGCCGCCGATCTCGATCAGCTTCGGCGACTCCCATCCGTCACCGCCGGCGAGGGGCATCTTCATGCCCAGGTCGCGGGCCTGGATGGCAATCTGTCCGATCTCGTTGTAGTAGCCGGGGATGAAGACGACCTCGGGGTTGGTCGACTTCAGCGTGGTGAGCTGCGAGCGGAAGTCGCTGTCGCCCTGCGCGTAGCTCTGCTTGCCGACGATCTGTCCGCCATTGGCGATGAAGACGCGCTCGAAGTTCGCGGAGAGGCCCGTCGAGTAGTCGCTCTTGACGTCGATCAGGACCGCGGCGCGCTTCATGCCCAGCTGCCTGGAGAGGTAGTTGGCCATGGCCTCGCCCTGGTAAGGGTCGATGAAGCACATGCGGAAGATGTAGTCGCCGACCTGTGTGACGCGCTCGTTGGTCGACGAGGGCGTGATCATCGGGACGTTGTTGGACTGGCAGATCGGGGCCGCTGCGAGCGAGGCCGACGAGGCCACTTCGCCGAGGACGGCGACGACGTTGTTCTGGGAGATCAGTTTGGTGACCGCGGTCGCGGCCTCCTCGGACTTCGACTGATCGTCCTCGGTGACGATGCGGATCCGGCGGCCGTTCACGCCACCGCCGCTGTTGATCTCGTCCATGGCGAGCATGATGCCGTTGTGCGTCGACTGGCCGAAGGTCGCCTGGCCGCCGGTGAGGGAGCCGTATTCACCGACGACGATCTCGCCTTCGGTGCCGCCCGCCGCCGTCGTCGTTTCCCCTGTCTTCGGGGGGCAACCAAACAGGACGAGCGAGAGGATCGCCGTCGTGAGGAACATCCACGTTTTCTTCATGGGCATCGAATCTCCGTTCAGTGATGAGGCCGCGATTCTATAACGTCTCCTCGCTCAGAGATTCACCCACACGCTCTTCGTCTGCGTGTACTTCTCGAGCGCATCGCGACCCTGATCGCGGCCGAAGCCCGATTCCTTGAATCCACCGAACGGCAATGCAGGGTCGTAGAGGTTGTACGTGTTCACCCAGACCGTGCCGGCCTTGATGGCGCGGGCGACGCGGTGGGCCTTCGAGACGTCGCGGGTCCAGACCGCGGCGGCGAGGCCGTAGACGGTCGCGTTGCCCTTCGCGACCGCGTCGTCGGCGTCCTTGAAGCGCAGCGTCGCGAGGACCGGGCCGAAAATCTCCTCGCGCGAGATGCGGTGCTCGACCTCTACGTCGTCGAAGATGGTCGGCTTGATGAAATAGCCCTTGCCCGTGCCGATGTCCACGCGCTCGCCGCCGGCGACGAGCTTCGCGCCCTCGCTCTTGCCCGCCTCGATGTACGACAGCACGCTCTCCATCTGTTCCTTCGAGACGATGGCGCCGAGGCGGGTCTTCGGGTGGAGGGGATCGCCGGCGACCATCTTGTTCGCGCGCTCGATCACCTTCCCCATGAGCTCCTCGTGCGCGGCCTCCTCGACCAGCAGCCGCGAGCCCGCGGCACAGACTTCGCCCTTGCCGTAAAAGATCGCGTTGAGCGCGCCTTTCGCGGCGGCGTCGAGGTCGGCGTCGGCGAAGACGATGTTCGGCGATTTTCCTCCCAGCTCGAGCGACACCTTCTTGAGGGTCTTCGACGCGCGGGCCATGAGCTGCTTGCCGACCTCGGTGGAGCCGGTGAAGGCGATGGCGTCGATGCCGGGATGGTCGACGATGGCGTTGCCGACGACGCTGCCGCGGCCCGGCACGACGTTCAGCACGCCCGGGGGAAGGCCCGCTTCCCGCGCGTACTCGGCGAACTTCAGCAGAGAGAGCGACGTGTTCGACGCAGGCTTGCTGATGATGGTGTTGCCGCAGGCGAGGGCCGGAGCGATCTTCCAGACGGCCATCATCAGCGGGAAGTTCCAGGGCGTGATCGCGCCGACGACGCCGACCGGCTCGCGCAGCGTGTACGTGAACGCGCCGTCGGTGACGGGGATGGTCTCGCCCGTGACTTTGCCGGACCAGCCGGCGAAGTAGTAGAGACACTCCGCGGCCGCGGGCGTGTCGACGAACTGCGACTCGAAGATCGGCTTGCCGTTGTCGATCGTCTCGATGTGGCCGATCTCGTCCGCGCGAGCCGTGAGGATGTCGGCCAGACGCCACATGATCTTGGCGCGGTCACGCGGCTTCATCTTCTGCCATTCGGAGCCTGGTTGCAGTTGGGATCGCGCGGCCTGGACGGCCAGGTCGATGTCTTCCGCACCCGCGGACGCGACGTCGGCGATCTTCTCCTCGGTCGCGGGATTGATCGTCGCGAACGTCTCGCCCGAGCGGGCGTCGACGAACTGGCCGTTGATGAAGAGCTGGTTGGGCATGGCAGTCATGAGAGGGGATGCTAGTGTCGTGCATCGGAAATAGCCATACGTTCTCGAGTCTCAAAGACTTCGAGACTTCGAGAGCGAGCCCCCCACTGGCAAACACGGAATGGGAGTACGATGGCAGGGTTCGGTCCGAGAACACTCGACACATGAGGTGACCCGTGGGCGCTTTCCTCATCATCGTCGGCTTCGCCGTGAACGCCGTCGCCGGCATCATGATCCTCGTCAAGGCGTTCCGGGTGAGCGTCGGCTGGGGGCTGGCGGTGATGTTCATCCCCTTCGCGAGCCTCTACTTCGTGATCAAGAACTGGGAGGCGACGAAGGCTCCGTTCCTCGCCGGACTGGGCGGCGGCGCCCTGATGATGTTCGGGATCCTGGGCACGGCGAGCTCCCTCGACGGGAATGCTCCGGGCATGGAAGCGGTGAGCTCGCCGCGTGCGGGCACCTCCGGAGGCACACCCACCGTTGCGTCGGCGGCAGCGCCCGTGCGAACGTCGTACGAGCCGCCACGCAGCTCCTATCAGCCGCCGGTCACTTACACGCCCCGCTACGATCCTCCGCCACAGCCGACTCCGGCGGTCGCGACCGACACGCAGAGCGAGCCGGAAGACGAGTGGCAGCGGAAGCCGGTCTACGAACAGGTGTACGTGGATCGGGAGACGGGCCTGTTCTACCCCGAGAAGTGCAAGAAACGGCCGGCGAACGTCTACCGGATCCCCAGGACCGTCGCGCTCATGCAGGGCATGCCCGAAGCGCAGTGCCCGTGAGTTGAGT
>CAZLGP010000237.1:0-5816 GCA_964558905.1 uncultured Thermoanaerobaculia bacterium
CGCCGAGCTTCCGGCCGCGGACAGCAGCGATCCCTGCGTGTCGATGGCGTGCTTGGTGATGATGTTGATGATGCCGTTGACGGCGTTTGCTCCCCAGAGCGTGCCGCCCGGGCCGCGGATGACCTCGATGCGCTCGACATCCTCGAGCAAGGTGTCCTGAACGTCCCAGTGCACACCGGAGAGGAGATGTGTGTAGACGCTGCGGCCGTCGATCAGGACCAGCAGCTTGTTGGCGAACTGGCCGTTGAAACCACGCGCCGAGATGGCCCAGACGTTCCCGTTGATCCGGGCAACATCCAGGCCCGGCACGATGCGCAGGATCTCCGGGATCGACGTGGCCCCCGACCGGCGGATGTCGTCCTGAGTGATGACGAACACGGCCGCGGCGGTGTCGGCGAGCTTCTGCGCTTTGCGCGAAACGGACGTCACCTCCACATTCATCAGCTCGTCGACGCTCAGGGATCCGAGATCGGGACTCTCCTGAGCGGACAGAGACAGCGCGGACATCAGGAAGAGGCAAACGAGAAGGTTTCCGGGGTTGCTCACGATCACGTCCTTTTTTCGCCTGCCGATGGACAGGGTCAGACAGGAGTCCGTCGCAAAGCCCGAAAAAATACAGCCGCTACGCCCATGCCAGCAGAGAGCTGATCTGATCTCCAAGTGTGACGGGGTCGAAGGGCTTGGCGATGATTCCCCGAACGCCGAGCTGCATGAAGCCTTCGCGATCGGCTGCTTGCACCTTGGCGGTCAGGAAGATGACCGGGATCGATTTCGTGGCCTCTTGCGACTGCAGGACGCGAAGCGTGGCGGGGCCGTCCATGTCCGGCATCATCACGTCGAGAAGGATGGCATCGAGCGCACACGTTCCGGCCACGGCGATTCCGGCCGCGCCACCGTTTGCCGCGGTGACCGTCCAGCCCTGGGTCATTTCCAGGCTCAGGCCGGCGACCTCACGGATATTGTCTTCGTCGTCGATCAGAAGTAGATGTCTAGGCTGCACGTGATGCCTCTGCTTTCTTTCCTTCAGGCGAGCAGCGCGAGCCGTTCCCCACTGGGGTAGTGATTCCTGGAGATCGTTTTGATACAAGCAACCATCGGAAATCCAAGGCGCCCCGGGCGAGACGAATGAATACGGCGGTATCGATCCCGTACTTAAAATGGACCGCGAAGGCACTCCTGAGTAAGCGCCGCCAGATCCGTCGGCCGATGAGAGGAGGAGCCCCGCCTGGTGAGCAGCGCTGGCGTGGACATGCGTCCAGTTTCGCCACACCCGTCTGCGCAGGACACGCATTCGGACTGGCGTGCTCATGAGGTAACTCCATATGGGTTCATGGCTTACCGTTCATTCGTTACTTGGCCTCTGCGCTGCTCTGTAAGCCCCTCGAGGACATACACATGAACGAACGGGTACTGATTGTCGATGACGAGGAAGCGATCGTGGCCGGACTCCTCTGCCTGCTCGAGACGGAACAGATCGAAGGCGCGGGCGCCTTCGACCGTCAATCCGCCGAGACGCTCATGAAAGAGACGTTTTTCCCGGTGATCGTCGCCGACCTCCGCCTTCACACAGAAAGGGAGGGGTTAGAGCTGCTCGACGGCATCCGGCGCATCAGCCCGCGCTCGCGCGTCGTCACGCTCACCGGCTTCAGCACCGCCGAGCTCGACGAGGAAGTTCTCCGTCGCGGCGCGGTGATGGTGATTCGCAAGCCGGCCGGCGGTATCGAGATTCTGGAGGCCATCAGCCGGTTGCTGGCGGAAGTCGAACGGCTCGCGACGAGCCAGGACACGCTCGACTTCGAGGCGCTGCACCTCGGCCTGAAAAAGCTCCTGCACTCGATTCCCCGCAAGCGGTACGGTCTGACCAACGAAGAAGCGGAGGAAGTCGTGCAGCAGACGTGGCTGATCTTCCTCGAGAATCGCGAGGTCATTCGAAAGGTCCGGCCGTGGCTCATGGGAACGGTCGCGAACCTCTGCAGGAAGAGGATCGGACTCATTTCTCGCCGCCGGGAGACGTTCCTGGGAGATCAGGAGCTCGCCGAGATCCCATGCACTCGCGTGAAGAACGACAGCGAGATCGCGCTGGGCCAGGCGATGGCGGCGCTGGATGGACAATCGCGGGAGCTCTGCCAACTCATCGCCGTCGAAGGGTACGCCTACGACGAGGTGAGCACGAGATTGAAGCTTCCTCTCGGCTCGATCGGCCCGATGTACATCCGCGCGAAGGCGAAAATGCGCATGCAGATGGCCGCATAGGACGCCGCGCCACGAGGACGCGGCGCAGCGGATCCGACGAGCCGACGATCTCTTCGAACATCGACGTCTGCGTGACCTCGTCGCGCAGGGCGACGTTCTCTTTCTGGAGTTGGTCCTTCAGGGCGCGAAGCTCGTCTTCCGCGCGCTTGCGATCGTCGATGTCGGTGATCGTTCCGTACCAGCGAAGGATCGATCCGGCGTCATCGCGGCGGGGCACAGCGCGCACGAGGTACCAGCGGTAGCTTCCGTCGCGCTCCCGCAGCCGCAACTCGTGATCGAGAGGACGTCCGGAATCGAGCGCTCCGCGCCAGTCGTACACGATGCGCTCGATGTCGTCCGGATGAACGACCTCGGTCCACGACCATCCGCGCCTCTCGCCACCCATCCGCTCGGTCCAGCTCTGGCTGATGAAGTCGAGCGCGCCGTCCGGTTGCGCGGTCCAAACGATCGCAGGAATCGTCTCCAGGATCGTGCGGACGTCCTTCTCCGCATTCCGAAGCGTCTCTTCGGCGCGTTTCGCATGTTCGACGTCCGTGTGTACGGCAGAAGGCGACTCCGTCAGGTCGATTTCTTCGAGCCCGGGGGCCGCCGCGTGCTGGCTTTTGCGATCTCCTTCGGCAGGCAGCACCGCTTGTATTTGAGGCCGCTGCCGCAGGGACACGGTGCACTGCGACTCGTCACGGCCTGCCTCTGCAGGCGCGATCCGAAGATCTTCGTGAAGATCCCGAGCACGGTCTGCGAGAAGCGGTCGATGCGTTTCGCCATACGCGAGCATCGTATACCTCACGAGCTCCGGCCGGTGGTCGTCGCCGACTGCAAAAAAGAAAGGCAGAATGCACTTCTGCCTTCTGCCTTCGGATTTCTGCTTTGAATTGGTGGAGCTGATCGGGATCGAACCGACGACCTCCTGAGTGCGATTCAGGCGCTCTCCCAAACTGAGCTACAGCCCCACTTGTTGGAAGTACCGCTGCTAACGGTCCGGCCGGAACCTTCATTCCAGCCGCTTGGGAGCGCGGATTATAGGTGTCGCACGTCACGGACGCAACGTCGCCGAGAAGGCGTACCATTGCGCTCGTGGGTATCCGGGTCAAAGGTGGGGCACTGCTGTCCCGTTTCGCTTTCGTCCGTGAGCATGGAGGGGAAGACGCGGTCCAGCGCGTCCTGGCCCGCCTCGCCGAGGCGGACCGGGCCGCCTGCGCGAACATCCTCACCGGCGGCTGGTATCCCTTCGCCCTCAACGAGCACATCGACACAGCCGTCGCCGCCGAGATGGGCATGGGCGACGACGTCTTCGTGCTCATGGGCGAGAAGTCGGCGATCCAGAACCTCACCGGCCCGCACAAGTCCATGCTCTCCGCCGGCGATCCGCACGGCCTGCTGCGCCGCGCGCCGCAGATCTATCAGATGTACTACGACGCCGGCCGCCGCGAGTACGAGAGCGCCGGCGAGAAGAAGGCCATCATCCGCACCTACGACGCGGAGACCTTCTCGCGCCACGACTGCCTCACCGTCGTCGGCTGGCATCGCAAGGCGATCGAGATGTGCGGCGGCCTCAAGGCGAGAGTCACCGAGACAAAGTGTCGCGCGAAAGGGGCCACGCACTGCGAATACGTGTGCGAGTGGGGATGAGTGCTGGGTGTGCTGGGTGCTGGGTGCTGGGTGCTGGGTGCTGGGTGCTGAGTCCCGCCCGCCCAGGGACACTCATCATCACAATCACTACTCGCTCATTACTCATAATTACTCGTCACTCGTCACTCATATCACTCATATCACTCAGCACTCAGCACTCAGCACTCAGCACTCAGCACCCAGCACCCAGCACCCAGCACCCAGCACTCACTCCCCGCCGATCTCGTCGACGAAACGCTGCGTGAATAGGGGCGCGAGCATGTTGTCGACGGGGGCGTAGTCGTCGGTGAGGACGATCGCGTCCCGACCCTCGAGGTAGTGCTGGAGCTCACCGTGCGGGAGGACGTGCGCGGCCTGGAACGTCGGCACCGCGGCGCGGGCGCCGACGACGACGAACGTCGAGCGGTCGCTGCGGAGGTCTTCCCGCGTCTCCACCACCACCGCCACCTTCTCCTCGCCGAACACGGCCTGCAACGTCCGGACGTACGAAGCGAGGAATCGCCCGTTCCCGTAGTCGTCGATCAGGTTCGCCACGAGCACGCCGTCCGGACGGAGGAGCTCGTGCAGCCGCCGGGTCATCTCAACCGTCGTCAGGTGATAGGGCACGGAGAGGTCGTTGAACGCATCGATGAAGATCGCGTCGTACACCCCCTCCTCGGTGGTCCGCATCGCGAACCAGCGCGCGTCCTCGTTGATCGTGCGGGTGCGCCCGTTGCGCGACAGGCCGAACCAGTGGCGAGCGATGCGCGTAACCGCGGGATCGATCTCCGCAACGTCGATGAGCGCCCGGGGATGGTCGTGCTCCACGAGCCGCGGCAGCGTGTAGCCTCCGCCGCCGATGAACAGCAGGCGGAAGTCCGGGCGGCGCTTCGCCGTCGAGCGAACGACCTCGTTGAACGCGCGCAGGTAGTCGTACTCGAGATATGCCGGATCCTCGGGGTCGGAGTAGGAGTGGACGAGGTGGTCGAGATGGAGCGCGTTGATCGTGGACCCGTTGTCCTCGCGCACGGTCCGCTCCACGCGGATGGTGTAGTACTGGCTCTCCTCGAAGTGCACCGTGCCGATGCCCACATGGAGGACGGGATCGTGACGGGGCGGCAGCGGCGGCTTCTGCTGTGAATACGCGAACACGACGCCGGCCATGACGACGAGCCCCGCGTAGATCCGTCTGCGGCGGCCGAGGAGATCGCCGAGGAGGAGGGCGGCGGCGATGAGAACGACGCCGGTGCCGATCAGCGTCGAGCGCGTCCCGAACTCCGCGACGAACCAGAAGCCGGTGACGAAGGTCCCGCCGATCGAGCCGAGGGTGGAGAACGCGTAGATCTTTCCCACCGTTCGTCCGGTCGTGTCGAGATCGCGCACCGCAAGCTTCACCGCAACGGGCGAGATCATGCCGAGGAAGAAAGCCGGGAGGAAGAAGAGGAGAAACGAGAGGACGACGACGCGCTGCAGGAGCGTCCGGGCGATGCCGAGGGTCGTGAGCAGGCCGTCGTCGCCGGCGAGGAGCGACGTCGCCGGCGCGATCGCAATCGCGGTCAGGCCCGCCGCGAACAACAGCCATCCGAGCGTCGACGGCGCCGGACGCCGGTCCGCCAGCCAGCCGCCGGCCCAGGCCCCCGCGCTGATGCCGGCGAGGACGACGCCGATGATGCTGGTCCAGGTGTAGAGCGACACGCCGACGTGCGGCGCGAGCACCCGCCCCGCCACCAACTCGATGACGAGCGTGCAGAACGACGCGGTGAAAACGATGACGGCGGCGCGGATGGTTTGTGGACGCACGGGCACATTATCTCCGTCGGAGTGCTGTGCGGGGGCGGGGGGCTGGGTGCTGGGTGCTGGGTGCTGGGTGCTGGGTGCTGGGTGCTGGGTGCTGGGTCTCAAAGTCTCAAAGTCTCAAAGGACGCGGCAACACACTCTTTGCGACTTTGAGACTT
>CAZLGP010000238.1:0-77736 GCA_964558905.1 uncultured Thermoanaerobaculia bacterium
ATCGACGAAGCCGCGGGATCGCTCGACAAGCTCCTCGCGCTCTCCGCCGCGCAGGAAGCCGCGGGCCTCGGCGATGCACCCTGGCCGCCCAACTATCGAAAGCAGGCCGGCGAACCGCGCCGCGTCGCGCCGTCGCGCGCGAAGCATCCTCTCATCACCGTCGCGAAGGCGGAGCACAAGGAAGATGCCCTCGCGGGACTGGAGCGCTGGAAGGCCCGCCACCCCGCCGCCGCGGCTTATCTCGAAGTCGACGACATCCTCGTCGACGCAATGCGCGGCCGCTCCACGACCTGGACCCGCATCCGCGCGAACCTCCGCCACGTGCCGGAGGACGAGCGCCCTGCGGAGGAGACGCCCGATCCCGACTACGACCCGTGGGAGGGGTGGGGGCGCGGGCGGTAGCCGGCACGGCCGGCTGCGCTGGTTGCTCCGCCTTGCGGCACGTGACGGATCCATTCAGCCGTTGCGGCTTCGGGCGGCGCAGCGCGCCTGACGTTTCCGCGGCGGCGACTTCTAGCCAGCATTTCTGACAGCGCGACACCAGGTTCGCGGACTGCTACCGGTAGCAGCCCGAGATCGGCACCGTTCCGCCGGCGTCGCCTCCCCACCGCCGGACGTATCATCTTCCTCGTGCTCAAAGTGACGGTCGGGGAGTGGACGTTCAATGCCTTCATCAGTTCTCGCTGCTGGTCACTGACCATCACGCTCTCCCTTGGAACGGGCGCACCCTAGCCGACTCAGCTTCGTTGTGTTCGGGGTTATTCGGAGGAGACCGACCCCGCAGTTCTAGTTGTCGTCAGGCCGCAGGTCTAATGGTCGCTGAACACCGCGGAACAGGTCGCGTTTGAATTCCTGGAACTCGGGCACCTGCTGACGGAGATGACGTAGTCATTGGCGGCTTGCCAAGGATCGAGACGCAGGCCGTGCCGCGCCAGTAGGTGCCTGCTCAGCGATGCCGTCGGGAAGGGCGCCGGCGACCAAGCGAACTCAGTCCACTGCGTCCTGCCACGCGGATGGTGGCCATACCTCAGGAGTCACTCCGGCAGCACTCGCCAGCACGCCGAACGCGGAGACCAGCTTTCGAAAACTCCGGCACGCGCGGTAGGCGCTTTCCAGATCGAGGTGAGCGGTCAGCCTTTCCTGATCCACTGTCGGAGAATAGCTGGCTCCCTCCTCCATACGCATTTCCAGCGTCCCCTTGGCGTCACGCGGCGATTCAGGATCGGGATGGGACTGTGCAGCCGGTCGTACCCATCTCTTTGCTCGAAACGATTCAATGCTCGCCAGAAACCATGCTTCGTATTCGCGATTCGCCATGACCACTGCGCACGCTTTGCCGCCCGCCGCTTCGTGTGCCCAAAGATCCAGTCTCGGTGCCAGTTCCTTCGGACAGTCGTCATCGGCATCGAAGAGGATCAGGATTCCCGCACAATCCGTTCGCAGTGCGGCGACCCGCACTGCTATCTGCAGAGTGTCTTTTCTCACGAGTTGCGTGCGTCGCCTTCGGTGCGGCTTCGCGATCTCGAATCCCCAGACCTGGCCCGCGTCTTGGAGACGGCGGAGTAGCAGCGGGACTGCCGCTTCGTCGCCTTGCCCTTCGACGATTGGCTGGATGATCACGCAAATGCCTCGAAAAGGTCGCCCTGCATCAGATCCACCGTTTCATCGAAAAGCGGGGCCGGCTCGAGCGCGTTCGAACGGAGGAGCTCTCCCGCTCCCATCAGATGCTGCTGCAGCGCCTGGCGTGTCGCCTCAGACACGGGTGCGATTCGAGTCGCACCCTCGGTCCACTCCACGATCCGAAGGTGACGATCCGTGATCCACTTGGCATCGAGCAGATCGGGACTATGCGTGGTCATCACGACCTGCATGTGGCGCGACGCGCTTTGCAGCAGGTCGAGAATCGAGTCGAGCGCGCCGGGATGGATCGTTGCCTCCGGCTCCTCGACCGCGATGAGCGACGGTGCGGGGCGCTGGAAGACCGCAGCCAGAAGCCCGATCGCGCGCAGCGTTCCATCCGACATGCTGAAGCCCTCGAACTTCAAACGCTTCTTCTCACCCCACTCCTGCGTGAACTCCAGCGACAGGTTCTTGCCATGCTTCTTGACCTGCACGCGCCTCGTGTTCGGAACGATGGTCGCGAGAATGTCCGAGATTCGATGAAAGTCGCGGTCGGACTGGCGTTCGATCTCCTTGAGGACGCTCGTCACATTGCTGCCATCGTGCTTCAGGCTCGTGCCGCTGTCGGGGTCCTGCATCTCCCGGAGTTTTCCCGGCTCGATCGAGTAGACGCGCATGCCCGCGAGAGTCTTCAGAACGGGTGCAAACGTGGCCTCACCACCGATGAGAGGCAACCCGAGGGAGGCAGAGTCGATCAGCGGTTTCATGCCACTCACGTTGGACCTGAAGCGAGTCCCTTCGCGGTCAAACCACGAGCGTGTGCCGCGGTCGCCGACCACAGAGCACTGCTCACGCACGACAGAAAAGCCGTAGTTGGGCAGCGCTTTGACCTCGAAGGCGTAAAACCCGCCGCGAGTCTTGCCGTTGATTGGTCCGAGGTCGACGCGGATCCCGAAGTTCGGCGGATGACTGGCGCCGGACGAACGATTGCGGACCGCCGAGATGCCTCCTGCCCTGTCGAAGACCGCCTGGAGAGGGGCGGCCATTGCCTCCGCCAGGAACGAGAACGCGCTGACCAGATTGCTCTTCCCGGAACCGTTCCGTCCGACGAAGATCGTCGGATTGTCGAACGTGATGCGCTCCGCGGGGATGCTGCGGTATCGCTTCAGGATGAGTTGTTTGATCGTCGGTTCCATCGCTCGTCTCGCACTCACCGCAGCATATCGGTATCCGGCATCATCCGCTTCTCTGGATCGATGGTCCGCTGCTCTCCAGCCTTCCTTCCCGAAGCAATCCATTGATGATCGAATCGGGACATCTCATCAATGACCGGACCCGTACGACGGAAGCCGAGCCAGCGGGCGAAAACGCGGATGGCGTCTTCGCGCTCCTTCCAGGCCCGTCCTTCGAGTGAGGCTGGGAATTGGTCCTTTCTGGAAGAATGCGTTCACACGCTGATCGAGAAAAGGCAAGGCCTCAGATCGGCACCGTTCCGCCGGCGCCGCCTCCCCACCGCCGGACGTATCATCTTCCTCGTGCTCAAAGTGACGGTCGGGGAGTGGACGTTCCTGCCGGAGCGGAACGTGCTGCGCGCGAAGGGCGTCGAGCGGCATCTCGAGCCGAAGCAGGCCGAGGTGCTGGCGCGGTTGTGCGCGACGCCGGGGGACGTCGTTTCGAAGGCGGAGTTGCTGGACGGCGTCTGGAACGGGGTCTTCGTCACGGAAGAAGTGCTGACGAACTCCATCTACCAGTTGCGGCGAGCGCTCGGTGATTCGGCGCGCGAGCAGCGCTACATCGAGACGATTCCGAAGCGCGGATATCGCCTCGTGGCGAAGGTCGCGAACGGCGCGGAGGCGGCGCCGCGCAGGCGATGGCTGGCGGTGGGCGTCGCGGCAGCGATGGCGATCGTCATGCTGCTCACCGTCCGTGCGATGAGTGGGGCGCGCGAGCTGCGCGAGGCCGCGGATCTCGTCGCGCAGGGCGAACGATTGCTCGATGCGGGAACCGAGGCGTCGGCGATCGAAGCGCTGCAGCACTTCGAGCAGGCGACCGACATCGACGCGCGGCTCGCCACTGCCTGGAGTGGGCTGGCCGCGGCACGATGGGCGCTCGTCTCGCACGGCGCGATCGCACGATCCATCGGACTGGCGGAGGCGGAAGCAGACGCGCGCCGCGCCATCGCGCTCGACCCACGGCTCGCGCGCCCGTGGGAGACGATCGGCGCCGTGCACGCCGCGCGGTGGGAGTGGACGCAGGCGCAGGCCGCCCTCGTTCGCGCGATCGACATCGAGCCGCGCTCGGCTCGTGCGTACGCGAGGCACGCGGAGCTCCTCTTCCTCACCGGCCGGACGGCGGAGGCGAAGTCGCGCATCGCGCACGCGCTCTCGCTCGAGCCGCACTCGCGCCACGTCCTGATGACGGCCGGCTTCATCGACACGATGCTGCGCGACTCCGACTCCGCGGCGCGTGCCTATCGCGCGGTTCTCGAACGGAATCCCGAGGACGCGGAGGCGCGGAAGCAGTTGGAGAAAGTGACGCGCGGCGAGCCGCTCCTCCCCGCGGGATCGCCGCTCACGCCGGAGCGGATCGACTCGATGCTCGCCAAGCAGCCGTTGCGCCCGGCGGTCGTGGCCGGGCTCTTCGCCGAGGCGGGCGAGGACGAGCGGGCGATGGCGTGGCTGCGGCGCGCCCGGGCGGAGAAAGACCTCTCGCTCCTGCTGGTCCGGCTCGATACGCGCTGGACCCGCCTCCACAGCGACCCCCGCTTCCGCGCCATCCTCGACGACGTCGGCCTGCCGGCACGGCCGGCTGCGCTGGTTGCTCCGCCTTGCGGCACGCCGCCTCGCGGCCGCGCGCTCCGCGGCTCCGATCGGCGCAACGCGCCTGGCCTTCTCGCGCTTACCGCGCAGGCCTCTAGTGTCTCCTCAGAGTCGTCTCAAAGTCTCAAAGTCTCAAAGACCATGATCGGGCCCTCTTTGAGACTTTGAGACTTTGAGACTTTGAGACCGACTCCGACAACACACGCGCCGCAGAAAGCTCAGGCGCGCTGCGCCGCCCGAAGCCGCGGACTGTGCGACAGCGAGGGATGTGCCGCAAGGCGGAGCAACCAACGCAGCCGGCCGTGCCGGCCCGGCCGTGCCGGCCCGGCCGAATCGTGATCTTTTCCTGAGGACTTTTTCCCTGCCCGCGGGCGAGTATCCGCGCCATGCGCTCGCTCCTTCTTCTCGTTCTCCTCGCTCTCCCTGCCGCCGCCACGCCGTTCACGGAAGGACGCCTGACGACCGAGCCGGGCGTCGAGATCTATTGGCGTGCCGCCGGAGAGGGTCCCGCGGTGATCGTCCCGGGAGGATTCCTCTTCGGGACCGACCTCGACCGGCTCGCACGAGCGCACCGCCTCATCCTCTATGACATGCGCAATCGCGGCCGGTCGTCGGCGGACCGCGACCCGAAGCTGCTCACGATCGAGGCCGACGTGCGCGACCTCGAGGCCATCCGGCGTCACTTCTCCATCGACTCCTTCTCCACGATCGGCTACTCGTACCTCGGAAAGATGGTCGTGATGTACGGGCTCGCGCATCCGGGACGTCTTCAGAGAGTGACCCAGATCGGAGCCGTCGCAATGGCATTCGGCTCGATGATCCCGCCGGTCCACGACAACAGCGGCGAGCAGGTGATCGATCCGGAGCGCCTCGCGCGCCTCCGCGGGCTTCGCGCGGAGGGACTTCACGAGCGCGATCCGCGCCGGTACTGCGAGGAAGAGTGGCTCGTCACGCGCGTCCGCCTCACCGGCAATCCCGCGCTGGCGGAGCGGCTCGACTCCAGGTGCGACCTGTCGAACGAATGGCCGGTGAACATGGCCGTGCACCTCCAGCACCATTTCGCCTCGGCGCGTGGCGCGAGCTTCGGACCGCTCGACCTCGCCGCGCTCGGAGTGCCGGTGCTGACCGTGCATGGAACGAAGGATCGCAACGCGCCGTATGGCGGCGGTGTGGAGTGGGCGGCGATGCTCCCGAACGCGCGTCTGCGCACGGTCGAGGGAGGAGCGCATCAGGCCTGGGTGGACGATCCGTCCGTGCTCGACGACGTCGCGACGTTTCTCTCCGGCGCGTGGCCATCGTCCGCGCGAATCGTGGACCTGGCGAACGAGCCGTGGCTTGCGCAGCTGCGCGGCGTGGAGTTGCTGCGCAGGGTCGCCACCGCGGCGCGAACACCCGGCGCATCCACGAACGAGGCGGTCGCGCTGCGGGTCACCGGATCGGTCTTCGATCGCGCGCAGTCGCGATCTCTCCGCCTGCCGTACACGGCGTTTCCGGTCGAGCAGGAGATCCTCTTCGACGGCGCGGACGCACTCGTCGTCGACGAGGCCTTCCACTGGCCCGATTTCGTGTCGCGCCATCGAGTCATCATCGGCCGCGATGGCGTCGTCGAGCTCGATCTCGGCGCGCGGAGGATCACCGATCCGTTTGCCCGGGCTGACGAAGTGCGCGTGCGCCAGACGATGCTCGTCCCGGCACTCCTCGCGGAAGGGATCCTCCGGCGGCCCGCCTCGGTCCGCCTCCTCGGCAAGGGCGAAGTCTCCGGCGAGCCGGTGCTGCTGGTCGCCGGCTCGTTCGACGATGAGCCGCTTGCTCTTTCGATCGACGCTCGCGACCGGATCCGGCGCATCGCACGACTCCGAAGCAACGCGATGACGGGCGACGAGATGGAGACGATCGATCTCGAAAGGGAGCAGACCATCGGATCGGTCATCGTGCCGCGCACGGTCCGTCGCACGCGCAACGGCGACGTGGCGGTGGTCCTGACGGTGACGGCGGGGAGTGCGGTCGACCGGTCGCGTCTGGAGGTTCCGGCCGGCTTCGAGCCGGCTTCCGGAGCACGGCGCGAGCTCGCACTCGAGGAGGTCGCCGCCGATGTCTGGCTCGTGCGAGGGATCGGCGGCGGTGACTACAACTCGCTCGCGGTCGTACACGACGACGGCATTGTGATCGTCGAGGCGCCGGGGATCGAGGAGTCGATGGCGCGAGCGATCGCGCTGCTGCGCGAGCGCCTCGGCGGCGCGACGATCAAGGCGGCAGTCGTCACGCACCATCACTTCGATCACAGCGGAGGCGTACGCGCGGCGATGGCGGCGGGCGCGCGGCTCGTCGTCCCGCGCGGAAGCGCGGAGCTGTTCGACCTGGTGGCGACGGCGCCGCGAACGCTGGACGCGCGCGCGGCGACGATCGATCCGTGGAGTCTGCGCATCGAAGAGAGCGACGGGACGATCATCGCGCCGAAGGAGCGCGGTCCGGCGGTCCATGTCCACGCGCTCGGCGAGAACGATCACGCCGAGGGGATGCTCTTCGTCTCGATCCCCGATCGCGGCATCGTCTTCCAGGGCGACCTCTTCGTGAAGCACGGATCGGCGCCGGAGCCGGCCCGCGCGCAGGGCGTTGTCTTTCTCCGGCGGCTGCAGGAGCTCGGCATCGTCCCGGCGACGATTCTCGGCGTGCACGGCCAGCCGGCGACGCTCGACGATCTGGCGATGGCGGTGCAGCTGCGGGACCGTGACCCGTGACCCGTGACCCGTGGGACGTGACCCGTGACCCGTGGGACGTCAGACCATGCTGCCCAATCCCTCGGCACTGCCAACTGGCAACTGGCAACTGGCAACTGGCAACTGCCAACCGGCAACTGGCAACTGGCAACTGGCAACTGGCAACGGGCAACGGGCCACGGGCAACGGGCCACGGGCAACGGCCACTCAACTCCCGAAGACGCGCGCTAATTCGTAGGCCGGTGTGACCTCGAGCTGATCGTAGCGGCAGTCCTCCGGCCGTTTGTCGAAGCGCCAGCGGACAAAGCGCGCGCCGTGACGGAAGCGCGTGCCCTGCATGTGGTCGTACGCCACTTCACAGACGCGCTCCGGCCGCAGCGGCTCCCAGCTCAGATCCTTGCCGCGGTTCCACCGGCTCGACGCGCCCGGCAGTCGCTGTCCCGCTTCGTGCATCGCCTCGGCCCAGTCGCGCCAGGGATGATTCTCCAGCGCGTGCTCGCGGAGCGGCGCGAGCTCTTCGACGAGCTGCCTGCGCATCGCATTCGTGAATGCGGCGGTGACGCCGACGTGATGCAGTGTGCCCTCGTCGTCGTACAGCCCGAGGAGCAGCGAGCCGACCATCGTCCCCGGACCGTTCTTGTGCCAGCGAAAGCCGGCCACGACGCAGTCCGCGGTGCGCGAATGCTTCACCTTGATCATCGTCCGCTCGCCCGCGCGGTACGTCGAGTCGAGCCGCTTCGCCATCACGCCGTCGAGTCCCGCTCCTTCGAAGCGGGTGAACCAGTCCTCCGCCAGGGCGCGGTCGTGCGTCGCGGGCGACAGATGCACGGGCGCGCTCACTTTCGCCATCGCCTTCTCGAGCATGGCCCTCCGTCGTTCGAGGGGAACCTCGCGCAGGTCCTCGTCACCGAGGGCGAGCAGGTCCCACGCGACGTAGGAGGCGGGCGTCTGCGCGGCGAGCAGTTTGACGCGCGACGCGGCGGGGTGGATGCGCAGCAGCAGCGCCTCGAAGTCCAGCCCGTGGGCGCCGACGATCACGACCTCCCCGTCGACCACGCACCGCTCCGGCAGCGCGGCGAGGAGCGGCGCGACGAGCTCCGGAAAGTACCGGTTCATCGGCTTCTCATCGCGACTCTGCAGCATCAGCTCATCGCCGTCGCGGAACACGAGCGTCCGGAACCCATCCCACTTCGGCTCGAAGAGCCAGCCGTCGCCACTCGGCAGCGCATCCGCGGCGGCGGAGAGCATGGGGGCGAGGGGAGGAGGGAAGGGCAGATGCATGGTGCCGCATCGTAATGCAGCTCCGCTCCCGCGAAGGTGCGCGATCCAATCTGGCTCTACCCGAAGATATTCGAAATTCGAGAGTCAAAAGCCGGGCGCGGGCGCGGGCTCGGGTTCGGGCCCGGGAAAAGCAGGCAAACCGCGGGTTTTCCGGGCCCGCGCCCGAGCCCGAGCCCGGCCTTTCGTCGCACTCTGAGAGGCGAATCCTCAGAGCTCGGGTTCAAGAATCCAGCGCCCAGGGTTCCGCCCGGGGGACGCTCCCGCGCTCCGAACGCTCGAGCGGGTGCGGCGAAGCGTTCCTCGGGCGACTGGCGTGCCCGAGGCTTGGCCAACCAGCGCAGCCGGCCGTGCCGGCCCGGCTCAGACCGTCGCGAACGCTCCTTCCCTCTCCATGGCGTGTGCCGATTCGTAGCGGATGGGCAGGTACTCCGGGAACCACATCGAGCGGCGGACGTTGTCTTCCAGGTTGATCAGCACGCTCGGGTCAGCGTGGCCCTCGGCCACCGCGCGGCGGATGACCGCGCACGCAACGGCATGCGAGCAGTCGCGGATGCGCGACAGCCGCGGATACACGGCGCGTTGCTCGAGATCCTCCGCCGTGACCGTCGACGCCAGCGCCTTGGCCGCGTCGAGGAACATCCCGTCGCTGATGTGCCGCGCCCGGGAGACGCACACGCCCAGCCCGACACCGGGGAAGACGAAGGCGTTGTTGCACTGGCCGATGCGGTACGTGCGGCCGTCGAAGTCCACCGGATCGAACGGGCTGCCCGTCGCCACGATGGCGCGGCCGTCCGACCAGCGGATGGCGTCTTCCGCGGTGCACTCGCTCTTCGACGTCGGATTGGAAAGCGGGAAGATCAGAGGCCGCTCGTTGAAGCCGGCCATCATGCGCACGACGTTCTCACTGAACGTTCCGGGAGTGGCGGAGACGCCGATGAGGATGGTCGGTTTCGCATTCGCGATCGTCTCTTCGAGGGTGATCCGGGAACGATCGCCGACTTTCCACGTCGCGGCCTCCTGCGGGTCGCGCGCGTACAGCGCCTTGAAATCCTCCAGGCCGCCCCGGTCGCTCGTGACCAGGCCCTTTGTGTCCACCGTCCAGACGCGGCCGCGTGCTTCGTCGCGCGTCAGACCCTCTTCCATGAGCGCGGCCACGAAGAGGTCCGCGATCCCATGCGCAGATGCGCCCGCGCCGGCGAAGACGAGGCGCTGGTCCTTCATCGAATGCCCGGTCATGCGCATGGCCGAGTAGATGCCGGAGAGCACGACGGCGGCCGTGCCCTGGATGTCGTCGTTGAACGTCGGGAGGGAGTGACGGAAGCGCTCCAACTGCTTGATGGCGTTCCCCTTCAGGAAGTCTTCCCACTGCAGGAGGACGTGCGGGTAGACCTTGCGGACGGCGGCCACGAAGCGGTCGATGAAGTTCTGGTACTCCTCGCCGCGGATGCGTTTCTGCCGCAGTCCGAGATACAGCGGATCGTTCAGGCGCTCCTCGTTGTCCGTGCCGACGTCCAGGGTGATGGGCAGCGTGGAGTACGGCGCGATACCCGCGCAGAGCGTGTAGAGACAGAGCTTGCCGATGGGGATGCCCATGCCGCCCGCGCCCTGATCGCCGAGGCCGAGGATGCGCTCGCCGTCGGTGACGACGATGACCGAGGGTGAGGTGTGGAAGTTCGCCAGGACTTTTTCGATGCGGTCGCGCTGATCGTAGCTGATGTAGAGGCCGCGACCCCGGCGGTAGATGTGCGAGTACTTCTGGCAGGCCTCGCCCACGACCGGCGTGTAGACGATGGGCATCATCTCGTCGATGCGCTCGTGGACCAGCCGGAAGAACAGCGTCTCGTTGCGATCCTGGAGGCTGATCAGGAAGACGAATTTCTCCAGATCGGTGGGCTTGGCCAGGAAGTTCTCGTAGAGGCGGTCGAGCTGCTGTTCGATCGTCGCTACGGCCGGCGGAAGGAGCCCGTGCAGATCGAGCTCGTCGCGCTCGCGGGCGGTGAACGAGGTTCCCTTGTTCGTGAACGGATCCAGGAGCAGGGCTTTGCCTTTGACGGGCGTGGCAATGTACCGCTGCCACGTGGCGGGATCGACTTTGATGGAGAAATTCATGACGCCTCCTCGGCAGGCCGGCACGGCCGGCAGCGCTGCCTGGCCAAGCCCTCGGGAAGGTCTGTCGCCCGAGGCGCGGTCTTCTGCCGCGCAGCAGCACGCACAGCTAACGACAGACGCCGCCCCGGGACGGGTGCGTGCCGGTTGAGCCGAGCGTGATGGACAGCACTGCGCGAAGGTGACGGGAGGCCGGCGCGCCTCCTCGTTCGTCCCCTCGGGCGCGTCCCGCGTGGCGGGCAAGAGGAAATAGCCCCCGGCTTCAGGCCGTGTTGCCCGAATGCCCGCGTAACGGGCGATAGGAGTAGCCCCCGGCTTCAGGGCGTGTTGTCCGAATGCCCGCGTAGCGGGCTATAGGGAGTAGCCCCCGGCTTCAGCCGGGGGACCCGGGCCTGGCATCCGATCAGCCCGCGTAGCGGGCGAAAGAGTTGTCGACGCGTCACACCGAAGGTGGGTGCCCGGTGTTGACTCCGGTCAAGCCTCAGTGACGGCTTCCCGGTCGCGCCTCTTGCTTCGGACTCGGATGAAGTGCCGGCTGTAGGCATCTTCGAGTGGTGGCTCTCCCGATCTCGAAAACCGCAGCCGCGTCTTCGGTCCCTTTCCCCAACGATGGTAGACGGTGGTGGACGGCCGGAGGTTGAGATCATGGACGTGCATTCGCAGGATTCTCAGGACACGGTTGGCCGCCGAGAGATTGCACTGAATGACTCTCTCGAGACACGAGACGCGACCTCGCCGCCAGTCCTCGACGGCTTTCGTCGTGAGCAACTTCATCTCGATGAAGACCTCGATCGGAGCGACGACGTCGCCTCTCGAGAGGAGAGCGTCGACCGCACGGACGATCCTCGGATAGAACTTGTCGGTGCGGTAGTTTTCGAGAGTGACCTTCTTCATCTGAAATTCACGTTGGTATGGTGACGTGGAGTACCTGACCAGGTGAGACGCTGCTAATCGCGTCCCTCAATGGCTTCAACGCGCGCTCGAGCACTTGCAGTTGGAGGCGTGGAGTCACGATGACGACAACGCCGATTCCGAATGCGGTCAGCTTCTGCTGGTATTGCATCCGACGATCCGCGGTGAGCAACACATCAAAGTTGCCCTCGGCGCGTAGCAGCAGTTCGCCATTCTTGTAAGAGCCCCACCCTTCCTCTTGAACCGTTCGGACTTCGAATTCGGGAAGGTTACGCCGAAGCAAGCGCGGCAGGTTCTCGTCAAACAGGACTCGTCTCACGCGATTTCTGCGAGCAGCGCTCGGCTGGCCTCTTCGAGAAATGCGAAGACCTGCTCCCGCGACACGCCCGGGTAGTTCTCCAGGAAGTCTTCGATCGTCTCACCGCCCTCGAGGAAATCGATGAGCGCATCCACCGGCACTCGTGTTCCTACGAACACCGGCGTGCCGCCGAGAATCTCCGGGTCGGAGTGTACGATCTGCTTCGGATCCATGACGATGAAGGATACCGCGCGGCCTGGTCGCAGCCAACGCCCGCCACGGCGAGAACCGAGGTGCCCTCGATGCCTTCTCCAAACTACCCGACCACAGCCTCATCACTTCTATGCGAAATGCCGCGTGATCTGCGACTTCACAGCTTGTCGAGATCAAGAGGCTCTGTCAACCCAGCGCGGTACTCTTGACGTGCTTCTTCAGCCATGCCAGCGAGCAAGTCCTGTGATCGCGCGAACAGTTCGCCCCACCGGCGTTCGGATTCGAGTTCGGCCAGCATGAAGCCGGCGAAGGCTTCCCGCTCCTCTTCAGGGAGTTTGGCCGTCTCAGCGATGACTTTCTCCAAAAACCTGCCCATGAGGGTGCATTCTACTCGCGAGGGGGCTGGAGAAGAAACGGGAACCGAAACGTCCTGGCGATCTCGCGGGCTACACAGATGACTCGCCTCACCGTGCGGTCGAGGCGCTCGTCTCGAAAGGCGACGTCGTCGCCCCGATCACTCTCGACAACTACCGCACCGACAAAGTTCTACCCGAGGATCGTCCCAGCCCGCGCGTCACGAATCGGTGATGACCCTGGCGGCCGTGGCGGAAATCGGACCGCGACCTCGCGGAAATGGTCCACGACCGCGTCGAAATGGTCCGCGACCTCGTCATTGCGATCAGTGACCTCACGGAAGAGGAGAGATTCTCGGACGCATGACGCCGCACGATCTCGAGAAAATGGTCGGGGATCCCACGTTTGTGATTGGCGACCCCGAGCAATTGGTCTGTGACCCAACGGATTCGGTCGGCGACCGGATCCATTGGGTGGCACGACTGCCAGCGAGGGGTACCGCGATGGGACACGCCGGTGCTCGAAAGCAGGTGAAAATGGTCCACATACCTCGCGCGTGAGGTCGGGCAACCATTTCGATGCGGTCGCGAACCTTACGCGTGCGGTCGACGACCATTTCGGCGCGGTGCCGGACCATTTTCGCGGAGCTCGAGCGAGGGCCCGCGCCGCGGCGCGGCAGCCACGCGCGCGGTGCGATCATCTCACGCGTGAGGTCGCAGACCGGATCGGTGCGGTCGGGGACCGGATCGCCGGCATGCTCGGACCGACCGCGTGCGATCGCCGTTCGGATCTCCGACGTCGGGGAAACGGAATGCCGGCGACGGACGACCGCGATCGTGTGGTCCCATGACCTCTTGACAGAACATCTGCCTTCGCGTTCAAAGGGCAACATACGAGGGGACACGAAAATGAAGAAGATCGACGACTTTTCAAGCGGCACGCGCGGAGCGGTCGTTCCCGTCCCGCAAGGCAAGACGCGCATCACCATCCGGATCGATGACGACGTCCTCGATTGGTTTCGGGACCAGGTGAATGCCGCTGGTGGTGGAAACTATCAGACGATGATCAACAGCGCTCTCCGGGAGTTCATCGAGAATCGACGCGCGCCGCTCGAGAAGACGATTCGACGCGTGATTCGAGAGGAGCTTCGGAAGCGCGGCGCTGCGTGAGACAGCTAGTCGCGACGGTCACCGCAGCTCTCTCCCTGGCGACCATCTATCCGGATGCGCCGACGTTCTCGCTGTTCGACGCCGAATGATCTCGTGTGCGTCTGCGGGTCTCTTCGGTCAGCCCAACGCCTCGAACTGCGGTCGAAGGCGAAGACGGTGATGATCGCTGCGACGTGTCGCCACTCCGGTTGGACGCGTTCTGCGCTCGATTCCATTCCTCGGCGCCGTCCGTGTGGCGCAGATGCTGGCCATCATGCGGACGCCACACCGCTTCCGAACGAAGCGGAATCTGTGGCCCTATGCCGGCCTGGCGGTGGTCAAGCACTCGAGCGCCGATCACGAATTCAAGGACGGCAAGTTGCAACGAACGAAGAAGCCACCGATGACACGGGCTTGAATCGGAACCACAACCCGATGCTGAAGGTGGTGTTCAAGGGAGCGGCGAATGCGGCCGCCTCGATGCCCGGGCCGTTGCGCGCCTTCTATGAGGCCTCGGTCGCACGAGGTGTCAAGGACGAACTGGCAAAGGTGACGCTGGCACGCAAGATCGCGGCCGTGGCACTGCGCCTCTGGAAGCGTGGAGAGACGTTCGATGCGAAGAAACTGACGACGCAAGCGACATAGCGCTCGGGGAGACGACGATCGGCGAGAGAGGGTAAGCCACTTCGCGGTCGACGTTGATCCGGGACGAAGGTTCGAGGGAGAGTCTCAGCAACGACGTTCCGCCCGACAGTCAGTAAAGTCGAGGCACACGCCTAACCACAGTCCCCCTCGGATGACCAGAAGAAGCGTCAGGCCACGCCCGGATGCAGAGAGCGCGAGTCTCGGATAGAACCATGCGACACCACCAACGGTGATTGCCGGCGACGCTTGGAATCGTCTGTAGTGATGATCGACGGAGGCGATGGAGATGAGCTCGCGGCGCACGACTGTTCCGCCCACCCTGGTGTCCTCACGATCGGCGCGAACCGGTTGCGGCGTGACGCCGTGACGCTGGCGACGATGCAGGCAGCTCGGCTGCCGGACCTGGGCCGGGCCGTGCCAGCTGCAGTCAAGAGTCAGGCCGCCCGTGCTCGCAGCTCATTGACCAGTTCCGCCAGACGGTCCTACGCGCGACCTTGGGTCTGGTGCCCAATTTTCCAGCTGAAGTTCGGTAATATCATCAGCGTTGAGAACATAAACCTTGGCATCGCGCGCGAATCGATCAACGAGGATATATCTTCCTTCGGTATAGGCGGCTACCATTAGGCCTCGATACTGAGGAGCGAGCTGACCTGTTTCTAACTTGACACTAACAACGCGCGCACGTTGGGACGGGCCAATGAATGCTTGCGCCGTCCAACTGACCAAAAGCACGGTTACGAACAACGTGAAAGCTATCGCGACAGCTAGCTGCCGACTCGTCAGCGTTCGTGCGAGATTGCGCCAAGCGAAGGGCTTTCCCCGCTGTCGCTCGATCGCGTGAGCAACCCAATCAAGCAAAAGCAATGGGAGTACAAACAGAAGAAGCCCCAAAGCCCCGCCGTCCATCAGGTATTCTTGTAACGGTAGCCGCGGGATCAACTCCTGCGGAACACCACGATAGAAGTATGTGGCCGAGTCGGCGGCAAATCTCCACGCGAACAGCAGCACCGACGCGATCGCGAGGGCACCGGCCGAGTCGCTGACAATCTTGAACCGTGCAGGCGGTATCTCAGAGGCATTCGCGGGTGGCATCGCCATACCGCAGGAGAGTCCGGAGCGCGCCCTTTCCCTACCCACCGTACCATTCTTTTCCGTCAGCAGCTTACGCACGCTTCGAAAACGTGTCACCTCCCTGGGAATCGATCTTGCCGACGTCTTCAGGCATTCTCTTACTATCGGTCGGCCCAAACTAACGTCTTTGGTGTAAGCTGCGGCGGGCTTCACGTGCCAGGAACGATGCGGCCGGCGTGACGCCGTGACGCTCGGTGATTCCGTAGCCGGCTCGGTCGGAGGGCCGGGCACCAGCCCGCCGACAGCTTCACACCTAAGTTAGGCGGCCACCTAGCCGCGCCGGCTACAACAGGAAATAAACTGGTCGGTTATTTTGAGTTGTCGCGGCCAACTTTAGTGCGGGTGTTGCCGCCACTGCCTCGAAAGTGCCCTTCGTCTGTTTTCGGTAACTTACAGGAGCGGTCTCTTAGCAGCAGGCCGGGTGGAAGTACTTCACGCTGATTTCGGTTCCTCTCGGTATGGCGAGGCCGAAGCTACAGCATCACCTCCCGAAAGCGTACCAGACGGGATTCTGCCACAAGGATCGGTTGTGGGTGTATGACCGCGTGACGGATCGTTTTCGACGCGACAGCCCTCGAAACGTAGGCGCCATCAAGGACGACTATACGTTTGATGTCGGGCAGGGTATCGATGCGCGGCTGGAGACAGGCCTGTCACGTGTTGATGGCGCCGCCGTGCCAGTGCTCGCAAAACTTCGAGCGCAGCGCTCAATCAGCGGCCAGGAACGACAAGCGTTCGCAGAGTACCTTGCGTACTTTGTGGTGAGGGTGCCCGGATTCACTAGGTGGCTGAACGAGGTTTATACGATCGAAGAGTGCGCCGACACCGACCCGGTTGCCGTCCAGGAGCTTGTTGACGCCACAAATGGTGACTTCTTCGATCCGCCCTGCGGCACCACTGCACGACTACAAACGTTCCTAACTGAGCATCGTGTCGGAAACGTACACCAAAACCATCGTCTCCACTTCCTCATCGAAACCGCGAAGACGTTGCGTGTTGAATTTTACCGAATGGATTGGGTGATGGCTCGGCCACAGCCGTCGGCACAATTTGTCACATCCGATAACCCGTTGCTGTGGGGCTCGGAAGCGATCTCGTTCCCTGTCGCGCACGATGCTTGTTTACTAATGTTCCCGGGCGATGGCGCCACGGAGTGCTACTGGACGGCTCTGATGCGGCGTGATGTGGTCCACAGCACAAACGTGTCGACGGCTCGACACAGCGAACGGGTTGTAATCTCGCCCGACGAGAAGTACTTGCGGCGAATCGTTGAGGCGGCGGCAATCAAGGGCCGGCCTTCTCCTCCGTTGACTAGGATCGCGAATTCGTCCGCCTAACGTATCACGCCTTGAGGGGTTCCGCGGACGGTCATCCGTTGCTGGCACGCACGTGGATCGTGCAGGTACGCGGAGCCTCATAGAAACGTGCCACCGCGAAGATGTTAGTTCGTCGGCCTAATCCTTAGCGCTCAGCCGCCGAAACCGCACGCGCTACTGTAGCACCCACGCTGCTGGTGAGGCGGTTTCGGTCGGCTGGAGCGCAGAGTTAGCCGTCACGCTTCGGCAAGGGCTGCTTGTTGACCTCTCGGTTTAAGTGATCCAAGTTTCGAGCCGAGCGATCGACGTATCGCAAAATCCAAGTGATACCGCGGCATGATGGCCGCCGTAAGCGCTTCCTCGGAAAGCGCCCGCCTGATGTCCTCTCCTGACCACTGGCTCGCCCCTTCGAGTGATTGAACACCCATCACTGCTTCGACGAGACTCTGTTCAAACCATTCCGTTACGACCTCCTCAACCGTTGGGCGCGCTCCTGGCCCGTCGGAGTACAGCTTGCAGAAACGCTCAACCATGTCGTGGAAGACGCGAAAGTCTCCGTTGATCTGCAGAAGGTTCTGCTCTTTGAGATAGGTCGCGGCCCGATCGTCAAGAAATCCAGGCTGACGGGTGCCGTCTTGAACACGTACCCACATCACGGCGGGAAAGGGGTCAGCCTTTATTTTCAGAGCGGGATCGCCGGTTTGTGTTGCAAAAGCTGCGTAGACATTCCCAGCGCGACCACCGCTAGACCCGCCACCACCTTCACTGGGCTCGCGTGCTCCACTCCCATCTCGCGCCGTTCTTCCGCCCCGGCGGGGCACGTCATCGTCAACGAAGAACGATCCGGCTGGAGACGGCCGGTAGCGACTCAGTCGAAAGAGGTCTGCAATCTGCTTCAGACGCTCCCGAATGCTTTGGGCGTGGTCGCGGTTGACTCCTGCCGCTGCCGCTTCCTCGATGACGGCGCGCACTTCGGGAGGAAGACTGTCGCGAAATTCAGAGGCCCAGTCCGCCCAAGGTAACGGATCGCTATTCAGCAGCAGCTGAGTGCGCGCGGTAGTGGGGCTCAGTTCGGTGCCGGTTCCAGGTTTCGGTTCGACGTAGATGACAACTCGGTTGTAGCCTAGGATTACCCCAAACTGCTGCAGGCGGGCAACTCCCGACCGGGACGTCTCAATTTCATACAGTTCATCGCGATAAAGAGCAGCGACGTGGCCGCTCGAATTGATGAACCCTGAGTTTTGGCTTAGCGCGGATTCGTCTCTCAGCACCCACCAGTGGGCTATGGCGTTTGAGAGGCTCACGTCCCCTTTCCCTGAGGCGTGATCGTCGAGATAGGCTTGCTGCCCAATAACGTTTCGGAGAAGGTTGCGGTCACCGTCGATACGGGGGTTCTCCCAACCTTCGCGTGCTTTAACTGTGACGCCGGCCGGGAATGTGAAGTAGCGCGTGTTCAGATACTTCGCGATCCACCTTGAAGGACTAGCCGTGCCAATCGGCGCCCGCATCGTGTGTTCATCGTCCGCGTTTCCAAGGAGAACCACCATCGTCCCGTGATCGCCAAGAATGTCGGGTTTCACTGAGTTTTCAATTGGGAGCCAATCGTTGAAAGTTCCGTCTGGAAGTTCGAACCGGCGGAGTCCGTACTGGCCGGTTCGAGGGTCGCGCCAGAGGTGGATCATGGCGCCTGCGCCACCGGTCCACGACAGGTACATGAGCCCCACATGGTTTCGCGTCGCCGCCGCAATCTTGGCGCCCACACCGAAGTTCCCGTCATGCGACTGAAGGGTGCTCGAGGAAGACAGTTGATTGATGTATTTCACCATCTCCGGCCCCGTCATCCCAATCCCGGTGTCAATGACGGCCAACTTGTAGATGCCGTCCCGTTCAAGGTCAAACTTCGTCCAGTCAACATCCCATCGGATCTCGCCGCGCGGGTCAGGCAGCTTGAGGATTGCTTCGATGCTGTTCTGCGTCAGCTCACGAACAAACTGAAGCGGAGCGCAATCCCGACCAAGGCGGTCGAGCATGAAGCCCATGTTGTCGATGGTGAGGGGAGATGTCTCGCGGGAAAGCTGTTTCGACATGGTCAACTCCTTGTGAGAGGTAGGATTGCGACCTCTCGCTTGAAGGTGGAGCCGTGATGAAGCAGCAAAATGGGAGGCGACGCGCCTGCGACTAGCTGCAGCAACACTGCACCGGGTTGTGCGAATTGTACACCGGCTTCGCTTCGACACTCGCGACGCCCAACTTGATTTCGGTCGGCCCTGGACCGCGTTTCCGCAGCGTAGCACGGCCCAGGGCCATCAAGACGCCGGCGGTCATGCGACTCATGGCAGGTCCAGGGCTCGGTACGCCGCGGGCGCCGCAGGGTCATGGACGTGCGCCGAGACTCCATCGGTGGTCGTCGCCTCTACGCGTGGTGGAGCACCGCCGCGTGAGTTGTTAGATAAGGCGTTATGCGACGTTGCCAGGAGAGGTGCGGATAACGCGTGATGCAACGGCCTTCGGCGGCGGGCACTCCGGCGCTCGAGTGAGACTGGAATCCTCGCGTCGCGAGGACATTGGTCCGCGCGATGTGAGGTTCAGTGCCGGAGATCACCGGAGAGCACCGGAGATCATAAGGTCCCGCACCCCCTCCCTCCGCATCTGAGGCACTGCCCGGAGTCGTGGTCGCTTCTTCGGGGATCGGCGACTGCTTGTCAACCCCTCGTTTGACCGTGTCCTGAGGCGGACCAAGCCGGCGGTGCGGGCCAGGCGGCTGTGGCGGCGCCGGACTCGTAGGTCCGGCGCCGTGCATCTCAGCGGAAAGTAGTGGTCTCCTGGCGAGCCGTCATAGCGTCCCGAGGGCATGCAGCACTTCTTGAAAACGCCTCCCGGAGCCGCAGGGGCAGGGGTCGTTGCGGCCGAGCTTTTCGAGCAGCTCTTTGTCGCCGTGGACGATCCGGATGCCGCGCTTCACGCGGGTTTCGGACGGATAGCCTTTCCGGCGTTTGCTGCTCACTTCAAAAGCAGAGATCCTCGTGGTTCTTACGCATGATGTGCCTCCTTGCCCATTGTGGGCGCGAGAGGATCGCACACATCGCCCCGCGCGCACCACCACCACCTCCATCGTGATGCGGAAGGACGCAGGTCGGATGCAGGTCGGAATGATGAGTATGGGTGATGAGTGCGAGGGGGCGATCCCACTCATCACTCATCACTCTCATGCCTTCCCGCTGGAGCGCGGCCGCCGGACAATCGTAAACGCGGCGCGGTGCTCCTCCCTCGTCCTCCAGGCGAGTGATAGCATCCGTTCATGCCAGTCGCGGCAGACAGAGATGAGCTCCGAGCATGGATCGCGGGTCACGAGATCGCGAACGGGCGGCAACGCGATCGGGTGGCGGCGATGAGTGCTGATGAGAAGCTTCGCCAGATCAGCCGGCTGATGGCCTCTGCGAGCCTGTTCGACATGTCGCGTCGCGCCGCGGGCGATCGTGCTGTGATCGAGCTGTGGCAACGGTTGCGGGCGCGCTGGCCGAGAGCCTAATGACGGCACAGGACGAACACCTGCGCGAGACTCTCGCCGATCTCATGCGGTGGATCTCGGCGGAGCGACTCGAGGCAACGGTGATTGGGGGCATTGCCGCCGGCCTGCATGGACAACCACGGCTCACGGAGGACGTTGACGCCGTCGTTCTCGGCGCAGATGCGGAAGGGCTTGTCGCATCGGGGAAGCTGTATGGGTTCGAGCCACGCATTGCGGACGCTCTGGAGTTCTCGCGGCGCACGCGCGTTCTACTGCTGCGACATCGATCCGGTGTGGATCTCGACGTGTCGTTGGGTGCCCTGCCCTTCGAGAAGGAAGTGATCGAGCGGGCCAGAGTGATCGATGCGGGAGGTCTCCAGATCAGCGTGGCTGCTCCGGAGGACATCATCATCATGAAGGCACTGGCGCGGCGTCCTCAGGATATCGCGGACATCGCCGGAATCATCGAAGTTCAAACCGACCTCGATGTCGACCGGATTCGTCGCTGGGTGCGCGAGTTTTCCGCCATCCTCGAAATGCCGGAGATTCTCGACGATCTGGAGTTGTTGTTGCGCCGCAGAAGTCTCTGACTGGTCGAGCGAATGGCCATCAACGTCGTCACGCGTACCTCCTCCCCCCACGGAGCCCTACCCAGCACTCAGCACCCAGCACTCAGCACTCCCGTCACCGCCCCTGCAGCTTGCGCAGCGCGGCCTGCTTGAGCTGCATGTTCGTCCCTCCGCGGGCGATGGCCCGCACCTCGGAGTCGGGGAGGGTGGGGAGGATGCGCAGGGCGAAGGCGGGCGGGGTCTTGGGGTTGTGGACGAGACCGGTGCGGACGTCAAGGCTCGACATCCACTGGGTCGCCTTCATGATCACCTCGGCGATCTGGTAGGTGAGGAACGACGACTTCGCCAGTCGCGCGACCTCGTCCACGGTGAGTCTGGGGTTGCGCAGCAGGGAGAGGAGCACGCGGGGGTCGTTGTCCTGGAGGAGGAGCGCGCGCTCGGCGCGGTCGGCTTTCACGGCCAGGAGGATCTTCTCCATTTGCGAGAGCGTGCGCATGCGATCCCAGGCGTTCCCGGGCTTCTCGTCGACGGCCGCCTCGTCGATGGCCACGGGCTTCGTCATGAGGCGCGCGAGCCGCTCGCCGGCGTCGCCGTCGATCGCGAGAGCGAGTCCGTCGGCGAGGGTGCCGACTACGGTCGCCTTGGTGTACGCCTCTCCTCCCCACGGTCCGCGCAGCGTCACGAGCAGCGTCGTGTGCAACGGGACGCTCTCCGTCGTCGGAAGGCGGAGTGCGCCGAGGGAGAGGTTGGCGGCGTGCTCGGCGCGGAGCTCGTCTTCGCTCTCGAGCTCCGCGGTGAAGGCGGCGGTTCCGGTGCGCTCGACCTTCACTCGGGCGTCACCCGATCGGCGATTCGCATCGGCGCATCGTAGCTGAAGGACGGAATCATCGACGTTCAAACCGATCTCGATATCGACCGGATTCGTCGCTGGGTGCGCGAGTTTTCCGCCATCCTCGAATGCCGGAGATTCTCGACGAACTGGAGTTGTTGTTACGCCGCAGAAGACTCTCACTTTTCGGCGAACGGCCATCAACTCGTCGTCACACCATCACTCATCACCGTAGGGCGAGTCCTACGGAAGGTTGCGGCAGACGCCGACGGCGTCCATCTGTCCGCCGGAGTACCGTTCGATTTGCAGAGAATCTTAAGGAGTTAGGTCTAGTCCCATCGAAGGGGTGTGGCTTCGCCAGCCTTCATCGCCGGCCAGACCAATCATGTCAGTCGCGGATCGAGACGCCATGTCGACGCTGGTCGTTTTCGAAGTGGAAGGGCTGCGCCTCGCGCTTCCGCTGGATCAGGTGTTGCGGGTCGTGCGGAGCGTGGAGATCACGCCCTTGCCGGCCGGCCCCGAGATCGTGCGCGGTGTGATCAACCTGCATGGAGAGGTTGTTGCGGTGATCGACGCGCGGCTCCGTTTCCGCCTGCCACAACGGCCCCTGTCGATCCACGACCAATTCGTCATCGCCCGCGCCAGGGAGAGGATCCTGGCGCTCATCGTCGATTCGGTCGACGGCATTCGTGAGTGCCCACCCGAGGATGGAGCGAAGGGGGATGCGATCGTGCCGGGTCTCGAATATGTCTCCGGCGTGGTCCGGCTCGGCGACGGGCTGGTCGTGATCCACGACCTCGACACCTTTCTATCACTGGCGGAGGGGCGCGATCTCGACCGCGCGCTGGCGCAGCATGGGTAGGACTGCGCCGCTGTCGCTCCCGAGCCAGTGCGTCTCCGCGGTCGGCAAGCTGGTGAGCGCGACGATGGGCCTGCACTTTCCAGCCGAGCGAGCGGCAGACCTGGAGCGTGCGCTCACTGGTGCCGCACGCGATGCCGGTTGCAGTACCGTCGTCTACGCGAACGCCTTGCTCCGCGAAGCCCGCATCGGTGGCGCAGAAGCGCGTCGGCTGCTCGAGGCGCTGGCCGGTCACATCACCGTCGGCGAGACCTACTTCTTTCGCGAGCCCTCCGCGCTTGCGGTCTTCGAAGGCGAGATTCTTCCCGAGCTGATTCGCGCGCGCAGCGCGGATCGGCGCATCCGCATCTGGAGCGCGGGCTGCTGCACCGGCGAGGAGCCGTATACGATCGCGATGATTCTCGACCGGCTTCTCGGGGACGCCGACGACTGGAACATCAGCATTCTCGCCACTGACATCACCCCCCGGTTCCTTCACAAGGCCGTCGATGGCGTGTACGGAGAGTGGTCCTTTCGCGGGATGCCACCGGAAGCGCGCGCGCGGTGGTTCCGGAAGAGAGCGGACGGCCGCTGGCAACTGCGCGAGAGCATTCGCAGAAAGGTCACCTTTTCCTGTTTGAATCTCGCCGCGGACTCCTACCCGTCACTGCTCAGCGGCACGAACGCGATGGACGTCGTGTTCTGCCGCAACGTCTTCATCTACCTCGCGCCGGCGCAATCGAAGGAAGTGGCGCGGAAGCTCCATGACTCGCTCGTCGACGGTGGCTGGTTGATCGTCGGCGTGGCCGAAGCGTCGCCGGAGATTTTCGCACCGTTCTGCGCGGTGCCGACGACGGGCGGAACGCTGTATCGGAAGGGCGAGCATCGCGGCGACCGTGCTTGCCAGGTGTCGGGGAGTCTGCGCGGTAGAACGTCAGGCGCGTTGCGCCGCCCGAAGCCGCGACCCTCGAGTGCATCCGTGAAGTCCCGTGAGGCGGAGCAACCAGCGCTGCCGGCCGTGCCGGCTGGCGTCCATCCCCCGACCGGCCCGAAGCCGGTCGCGGCGTCTCCAGGAACGCGCACCCCCGCTGGCCTGCTCCGACCTTCGCCCGGAAGGCGAAAACAGCGAGCTGCCGCGGCGCAACCGGCGGATCGTGCCGCGCGCAGTCACGAGTTGCTGGCGTCCGCCCGGCGCTCCGCGAGCGAGGGGAAGCTACGCGATGCGGCGGAGTGGTGTGGGCGCGCCGTCGAGGCCGACAAGATGAACCCAGCGACCTACTATCTTCTCTCCGCGATTCAGAGCGAGCTGGGGGAGCAGGATGCGGCCGGCCGTTCGCTGAGTCGCGCCCTCTACGTGGACGACGGATTCGTTCTCGCGCATTTCGGCCTGGCGAACCTCGATCTCGCGCGAGGACGAAGGACCTCGGCGAAACGCCACCTCACCAACGCGCTCGTCGCACTCCGCGGGCATGCGAACGAGGAGATCCTCCCGGAATCCGACGGACTGACCATGGGGCGCCTGAAGGAGATCGTCACCACGCTCCTCGCCGCCATCGCGTCTAACCATCCGCGGGCAATTGACGAGGGCGCAGGCGAATGACGGTGGAGCGCAAGGGGCCGATCGACTGGCGCAGCGTCAGGGAAACCGTGGCGCGAATGGGCGCAGCGTCCGAGGCTACGTGGATACCGGCAGTCGCGGAGACGAAACGCATTCTGAGACGGCGCGCGGCCCTCCTGGCAGTGGCTGAGGAAGGGGAAGCTTCGGGCCCGACGATCGCGGTCGTCGCCTTCACCCTGGCCAGCGAGTGTTACTGCATCGAGGCGTCTTACGTCCGGGAGGTCCGGTCCCTGACCGAGTTGACGTCTCTACCGGGCACTCCTCCCTTCGTTCTCGGAATCGTGAACCTGCGAGGAGAAATCGTCTCGGTGGTCGACATCGGCAGTTTCTTCGACCTGCCTCGCTCCGGGTTGACCGACAGGACGAAGATTCTCGTGCTCAGCTCTGCGGAGATGGTGTTCGCCATCGCTGCAGATGCCTTGCCTGGGACGTGGCAACTGCGCACGTCGGAGATCCAACCCGTTCCTTCCACCTTCACCGGCGTGCGTGAGAAGTACCTGCTCGGCATCACCGGCGAGCGCCTCATCGTCCTCGACGGCGCGCGCCTGCTTCATGACGAATCCATCGTCGTCCGGCAGGACCTCTAGAAGGAGGCTATGAATGACCATTGGCAGAAAGATCATCGCGGGCTATGCGAGCGTGCTGGTGCTGCTCCTGGTCGTGGCGGCCGTCGGGGTCAACTCTCTTGGCACGATGCAGTCGGCCTATACCGAGTTTCTGGACGTCGACATCCGCGCGGTGATCAGCGCCCAGCGGCTCGCCAATGAAGTGGCGGAACAGGTTGGGTATTACCGGGGGTTGGTGGTCTATGCCGACCAGCGCGAGCGGATGGAGAACGAGCTGCGGGCGAGCCACAGGCGGTTCGAGACCCTGCTCGAGGACGTGAGACAGACCTCCCGAACGGAGGAAGCCTCCCGTCTGATCGGAGAGATCGCGGATCTGCATTTGCGGCTGGAGGCGGGACAGGAAAAGGGAGCGCGCCTCGTTCAGCAGGGGAGACGCGAGGAGGCGGTTGCACTCGGGGAAGAGATGCTTCCACTCACGCGATCGGCGCGGCAGAAGGTCGATCAGTACATCGAGCGCCAGCAGCACCGTCTGCAAGGCGCTCGCGCGGACGTCACCAGCGGACTCGATCGCACGCTCCTCCAGCTCCTGGCGATCTCGTCGATCACGGTCGTGCTGAGCGTCGTGCTGGCGTGGATCCTCTCTCGTGCGATCACCCTTCAGCTGCGCGAGACGATCGCGCAGCTCTCCGCGTCCTCGGCGGAGATCCTCGCCACCACCAGTCAGCTGGCCGCGGGTGCCGCCCAAACCTCCGCGTCGGTCACTGAGACCACGGCCACGGTCGAAGAGGTCAAGCAGACCGCCCAGCTCTCGAGTCAGAAGGCGCGGTACGTCTCCGAGAGCGCACAGAAGGTCGCCGCCGTCTCCGACACCGGAAGAGACAGCGTCGAAGGGACGATCGACGGTATGCACCGCATTCAGGGACAGATGGAGACGATCGCCGAGACGATCGTTCGCCTGTCGGAGCAGAGCCAGTCGATCGGCGAGATCATCGCGACGGTGAGCGATCTCGCCGAACAGTCGAATCTTCTCGCCGTCAACGCCGCGATCGAGGCCGCGCGCGCCGGCGAGCAGGGACGCGGTTTCGCCGTGGTTGCTCGAGAAGTCCGCAGTCTCGCTGACCAGTCGAAGCAGGCCACGACGCAGGTGCGCTCGATCCTCGGCGAGATCCAGAAGGCCACGACTGCCGCGGTTCTCGCCACCGAGCAGGGACACAAAGCGGTCGAGACGGGCATGACGCAGTCGGCCTCCGCGGGTGACTCGATCCGCATGCTCGCCGACAGCATCAGCGAAGCCGCGCAGGCTGCGACGCAGATCGCCGCATCCAGCCAGGAGCAGATGGTGGGGATGGATCAGGTCGCGCTGGCGATGGAGAACATCAAGCGGGCCAGCCTCCAGAGCGTCGCCGGTACGCGTCAGGCGGAGTCGGCCGCGCAGAACCTTCACGAGCTCGGTCGCCGCCTCAACGCGATGATCGAGCCGGCGTAGCCGCCGGGGACGGGCGATGGGCAGCGACAGAGAAGATTTTTCGAGGAAGCTCCTGGCCACCTTCCGCGGCGAAGCGAAAGAGCACATCGAGGCGATGTCGTCCGGCCTGCTCGCCCTCGAGCACCTCACCGGGAGGGAGCGAGCCCAGGTACTGGAGACGATCTTCCGCGAGGCGCACAGTCTCAAAGGGGCGGCCCGCGCGGTGAACCTGCTCGATCTCGAGGGACTCTGCCACTCTCTCGAGGATCTGTTCGCGGGGATGACGCGGGATCGATTCGCGGTGACAGCCGGTCTCTTCGACCTCTTTCACGAAGTGCTCGACGTCCTCCGCCAGCTCGCGCGCGCGGAGCCGAAGGCGCCCCCCGATCCCCGTGTACCTCTGCTGAACCGCCGGATGGCGGACACGCTGAGCGGGGCGAAACAGGAAGCACCCCCGGCGTCTTTGTCTCCGCCTCCGCGCGCGCATCCGGCTTCCGAACCGCAGCCCACCGATCCCCAGGACCCGAGGCCCGCGCGATTGCACGAAGAAGCGACCGTTCGAATCCGAACATCGAAGCTCGACTCGATCCTGCGCGAGACCGAGGAGCTCCTCGGCCCGCGTCTTGCGGCAGCTCAACGCGTGATCGAATTGCGAGAAACGCGAGCGACGCTCAGCGCCTGGCGGAAGCGCAGATCCGCGGTCGAACCCTTTCGAAAGGTCGTGGAGCGATCGATCGCGGACTCTTCAGCGGCCGGGGTACGACTGCTGCCACGACAGATTTCGAAAGTCCTCGAGTACGTCGAAGAGCAGGATCAGCTCCTGCGCACCGTCGAATCGCGCCTCGCCACGATCGAGTCCGTGGCCCAAGCGGACCAGAGGCTTCTCCTGCACATCACCGATTGTCTCTTCGGCGACGTGAAGGAAACCTGCATGTTGCCGTTCTCGACGCTGCTCCAGGGGCTGCCGCGCGTCGTGCGTGATCTCGCGCGCGAGCGGGGGAAGAACGTCGAGCTCGTGGTGCGCGGAGCGGAGATCGAGATCGATCGGCGGATTCTCGAGGAGATGAACGCGCCCATGATCCACCTGGTGCGGAACAGCGTCGACCACGGCGTGGAGATCCCATCGGTACGCCAGGAAAAGGGCAAGACCGCGGTGGCGAGGCTCACGGTGGACGTCTCGCACAAGAATGGCGGGGTCGAGATCGTGGTCGCCGACGATGGTGCGGGTGTCGACACCGCGAAAGTCAAGAGCATGGCGGAGAAGCTCGGAATCTCTCCCCCTGACCGCGAGACGTGGAGTGATCAGGAGTCGATCTCGCTGATCTTTCACTCCGGCTTCTCGACGAATCCGATCATTACCGGTACGTCGGGACGCGGGCTGGGGCTCGCCATCGTGCGCGAGAAAGTCGACCGGCTTGCCGGCTCGGTCGAGATCGAGTCGGTTCCGGACAGGGGCACTCGGGTGATCATGCGCCTGCCGCTGACGTTGGCTACGTCTCGCGGCGTCGTCGTCTCGTCGGGAGGCCGCCCGTTCATCATCCCCTCGGGGGGAATCGAACGAGTGACCAGAGTCGCAACCTCCGAGGTACGCACGGTGGAGAATCGCGAGACGATCAGCGTCGACGGCCGGCCCGTTCCGCTGGTGGCGCTGGCGGATGTTCTCGAACTCCCGCGCCGGGACGAGCCCGAGGGCGCCCGGATTCCGGTGATCGTGCTCGGAGCGGCCACCGGTGCGATTGCGTTCCATGTCGACGAGGTTCTTGCCGAGCAGGAAATCCTGATCAAAGGTCTGGGTCCGCAGCTTCAGCGCGTGCGGAACGTCGCCGGCGTCACGGTGGTCGGCAGCGGGGAGATCGTGCCGGTCCTGAGCGTGTCCGACCTGATGCGCTCCGCGGTCCACGTCGGAACCCCGACGCCGCACCTTGCCCGTCCCGAGGGAGGGCGGAAGGAGCGCAAGTCGATTCTCCTCGCGGAGGACTCGATCACTTCACGGATGCTGCTCAAGAACATCCTCGAGACGGCCGGTTACGCCGTCAGCGTCGCATCCGACGGGCTCGACGCATGGACCACTCTGAGGACGGGAACGTTCGATCTGATCGTTTCGGACGTCGAGATGCCGCGCATGGATGGATTTTCCTTGACCGAGAAAGTGCGGGGGGACCCGTCGCGGTCCGATCTGCCGGTCGTGCTCGTCACGGCTCTCGAATCCCGCGAGCACCGCGAGCGGGGAGTGGATGCCGGTGCGAACGCCTACATCGTGAAGAGCAGTTTCGATCAGAGCGATCTTCTCGAAGCGGTACGGCGTCTGATTGGATAGGAAACATATGAGCGTGCGGCAGGAGAGCGCTTTTCGTCAGTTCCCGCGGTCCGGCAGTCGCGGGAGGCGCTTCGCTTGATCCGTGTGCTCATCGTCGAAGACTCCCCGGTCGTGCGGGAATTCCTCGTCCACGTATTGACCGCGGATCCCTCGATCGAGATCGCCGGCGTGGCGACGAATGGTGAGGAGGCGCTCGAGGCGGTCGCGCGTCTGCGGCCCGACGTGATCACGATGGACGTGCACATGCCCAGGCTCGATGGACTCGAGGCCACGCGTCGCATCATGGAGACCACTCCGACGCCGGTGGTCATCGTGAGCGGAACCGCGAATCCACGCGAGGTCAGCGAGACGTTTGCGGCGATCGAAGCCGGGGCCCTTGCCGTTCTCTCCCGACCCGCCGGGATCGGTCATCCCGATCACGATGCGAATGCGCGCGAGCTCGTTCAGACCGTCAAGTTGATGGCGGAAGTTCGTGTCGTGCGGCGCTGGCCGAAGGTCGCGCGCGACGCGCCGGCGAGGGCGCCGGAACTGACGGTGGAGACGGTCGTGAAGCGGGAGGTCGTGGTCCTCGGAGCTTCGACGGGTGGCCCGCCCGTTTTGCAGACGATTCTCTCGGCGCTGCCCGCTCCTTTTCCGCTGCCGGTTCTGATCGTCCAGCACATGGCGGCCGGATTCACGGAAGGATTTGCCGGCTGGCTCGCGCAGTCGTCCGGGATGCCGGTTCATGTCGCCGTTCATGGGGAGAAGGTCGCCGGCGGCCATGCCTACGTCGCGCCCGACGCGCGACAGATGAAAGTCGATCCCAGCGGCCGGATCGTTCTGACGGACGACCCCATGGAGAACGGGGTCAGGCCTTCGGTCTCCTATCTCTTCCGCGCCGTCGCCGGCATCTACGGCGCGAGTGCCGTTGCCGGACTGCTGACCGGAATGGGACGCGACGGAGCGGAGGAATTGAAGCTGCTCAGGGACAAGGGCGCCCTGACCTTCGCTCAGGACCAGAAGACCTGTGTCGTCCATGGCATGCCGGGAGAGGCGGTGAAGCTCGACGCTGCCCGCTACGTGTTGACGCCCGACCAGGTTGCGTCGTTGTTGACGAGCATTTCCAACACAGGAAGGTGAGATCTTGGCCTCCGACCCCGTGAACGTTCTCATCGCTGAAGACAGCCCGACGCAGGCGGCACGGCTCTCGTTCCTCCTGGAGCAGAACGGCTACTCGGTGACGCAAGCGGGCAACGGACGCGAGGCCCTCGAATTGCTCGAGAAGTCGACGCCGGCTCTGGTCATCTCCGACGTGATGATGCCGGAGCTCGACGGCTTCGGCCTCTGCCGCGCGATCCGGGACGACCCCCGCTGGCGGTTGATCCCGTTCATGCTCGTGACCACTCTCACCGATACGATGGACGTCATCCGCGGACTCGAGTGCGGCGCGGACAACTTCATCCGCAAACCGTACGAGGAGAAGTACCTTCTCTCGCGGATCCACTACCTTCTGATGAACCGGAGCCTCCGCGGGGAGCAGCGGATGCAGATGGGAGTGGAGATCACTCTCGGCGACCAGCGACACTTCATCACCTCCGAGCGTCAGCAGATCCTCGACCTTCTCATCTCTACCTATGAGCAGGCGGTTCAGATCAACGAGGACCTCAAGCACCGCGAGCAGGACATCGGCCACGCCAACCGCGTCCTGAATGGGCTGTATGGAATCGCGGAAGGTCTGAATCACGCCCGGACCGAAAAGGATGTGCTGGAGACGGCCCTGGAGCGCGCGCTGATGCTGCCCGGTGTGCGTGCAGGATGGATTTATCTTCGCGACGGCGATTCGTTCCGGCTGGCGGCGGCCCGCGGTCTCCCCGCCGCGCTCCGGAATGAGGGGGCAATGGAAGGCGACTGTCACTGCAGGCGGATCTGCGCCACCGGCGAGCTGCAGTTCGTGCTCAACATCCACACCTGTGAACGGCTGAGCGGCGTCTCCGGCGACACGGAGGGCCTCTGCTGTCACGCGAGCATTCCGCTCTGGCTCGACCAGCAGACGTTCGGCGTGATGAACCTCGTCGGTGCTTCGGATGGACTCTTCGACGAGGAACAGCTCGCGGTCCTCCACAACGTAGGCAACCAGGTCGCCGTGGCGATCGACCGGACGCGGCTTCGCGAAGGTCTCGAGGATCTGGTCGAGAAGCGGACCGTCCAGCTGGAGACAGAGATCGGGCAGCGGAGACGGAGCGAGGAGTCGCTGCATCGAAGCGAGGCTCTGCTCCAGATCGCGAGCCGCGTCGGTCGCCTCGGCGCGTGGGCCGTCGACCTCCCTGACCTCGCGGTCACATGGTCGAAGGAAATGCGCGCAATCCACGAGATTCCGGACGAGTCCGGGCCGACCTTCGAGGAGATCTTCCGGTTCTACGATCCGGAAGATCTGCCGAGAGTCGAGGGCGTGTTCCGCACCGCCATGCGCGACGGCGAACCCTTCGACATCGAGGCTGAGATCACGACCAGGAAAGGCCGCCGGATCTGGGTACACGCCATGGGCGAAGGGGAGAGGGATGCCACCGGAGCCGTCACGCGCGTACACGGCGCCCTTCAGGACATCTCCGATCGGATCGAGGAGATCACCGACCGAAAGAACGCCGAGCGACGGATGCTCGAGAGCGAGGAGCGATATCGCCTGCTGTTCGATCGGAATCCGCATCCGACCTGGGTTTACGACGCGGAGACGCTCGCCTTCCTGGCGGTGAACGAGTCGGCTGTGCAGCAATACGGCTTTTCGCGGGAAGAGTTCCTCTCGATGACGCTGCTCGACATCCGGCCGCCCGACGAGATCCCGAGGCTCCTCCAGAACCTGAACGAAGAGCCGGAGACCGCTCAGCCCCGGACCTTTGGCGTATTCCATCACCGGAAGAAGGACGGAGCCGTCATCGAGGTGGAGGTCTCGAGCAGCGAGATCACGTTTTCGGGCCGCAAGGCCGGACTGGTGCTGGCGATGGATGTCACGGAGCGGCGTCAGCTCGAACAGCAGTTTCTCCGCGCACAGCGGATGGAGAGCATCGGTACGCTCGCGGGAGGCATCGCCCACGATCTGAACAACCTCCTGATGCCGATCATGATGGGGGTGTCGCTCCTCCAGCGATACGCGCCCGACCCGAGGAGCGACCGCACGATCGAGAACATCGAGCGGAGCGCCCGCCGTGCAACGGAGCTCGTGAAACAGGTTCTCTCGTTCGCGCGAGGGATCCAGGGCTCGCGCGTCTCGGTCCACATGCTCGACGTCGTCCGGGAAGTGGAGGCGATCTGCGAGGGTACCTTTCCCAAGAACCTGCGCATGGAGGTCGACGTGCCCGCCGATCTCTGGTCGATCGAAGCCGACCCGACCCAGCTGAATCAGGTCCTGCTGAATTTCCTCGTGAATGCGCGCGACGCGATGCCCGACGGAGGATGCATCAACGTAACGGTACGCAACACCGAGATCGACGAGCACTATGCACGCATGCACAGCGGAGCCGCGGCCGGCCAATACGTCATGCTGGAGATCGCCGACGAGGGAACGGGCATGCCCCAGGAGATCGTCGATCGCATCTTCGAGCCGTTCTTCACCACCAAAGAGGTCGGACGCGGCACGGGCCTCGGCTTATCGACGGTTGCGGCGATCGTCCGGAGTCACGGGGGCTTCGTGAACGTCTACAGCGAGGTTGGGAAGGGGAGTGTCTTCAGGATCCATTTCCCGTCGCGTGAAAAGCGCGAGACCCGGGAGGTCGAGCCGGCCGTGGAGGAGTTGGTGCGCGGTCACGGCGAGACCATTCTGGTCGTCGACGACGAGAGGGCGGTCGTGGCCATCACGCAAGCGACGCTCGAAGCCTTCGGGTACAACGTCCTCGTTGCCGAGGACGGCGCTCAGGCCATTGGCCTCTTCGCGCTTCATCGATCGACCATCGCTGTCGTCGTCACCGACATGATGATGCCGGTGATGGATGGTCCTGTGCTGATCGCGGCCCTGCGCCGGATCGAGCCGAACGTCCGGATCATCGCTTCGAGCGGCCTCCACGACGAAGGGAAGACCGCTCGCGCACGCCAGAGCGGCGTTCGGCACTTCCTCGAGAAACCGTATTCGGCCGCGGTTCTGCTGCGGACGCTGTCGAAGATCCTGTGCGGAGAGGAGTGAGGGCCCGGAGAACCCATCACTCATCGCCGCTCACGACTTCTTTCGCGGCGGCGGTAGCCGGCGGGCGTCGAGCAGCGCCCGCCGCAGGAGGAACTCGATCTGGCCGTTGAGGCTCCGCAGCTCGTCGTCGGCCCATCGCTGCAGAGCCTCGTGTACGGCAGGGTCGAGGCGGAGAAGAAACGCTTTCCGGTCGGACATGGGAAACCTTCCGGAGGGCTAGTGATACAGCGATCCCGTGTTCACGACCGGTTGCGTGTGACGGTCGCTGCAGAGCACGACCAGGAGGTTGCTGACCATGGCCGCGCGCCGCTCGTCGTCGAGCGTCACCACGGCTTTGGCGGACAGCATGTCCAGCGCCATCTCCACCATGCCCACCGCCCCCTCGACGATCTTCTGCCGCGCCGCGACGACGGCCGAGGCCTGCTGGCGCTGGAGCATGGCCGCGGCGATCTCGGGCGAATAGGCGAGGTGGCTGATGCGGGCCTCGATCACCTCCACGCCCGCCTCGGCCAGGCGGTCCTGGATCTCGACCTTGAGCTTCTCCGAAATTTCCGCCGTGTGCCCGACCAGGCAGCGCTCGTCGTCCTGATAGCTGTCGTACGCATATCCGGTGGCGAGATTGCGGAGGGCGGACTCGCTCTGCACGTGGACGAAATTTTCATAGTTGTCGACGCGGAACACCGCCTCGGCCGTGTCGACGACCGCCCAGACCACGATCGAGCCGATCTCGATCGGATTCCCGCGGATGTCGTTGACCTTCAGCTTCCCGGTCTCGAAGTTCCGGACGCGGACGGAGACTTTCCGTTTCGTATAGAAGGGATTGGCCCACCGCAGCCCCGCGTCGCGGGCCGTACCGACGTACGCGCCGAACAGCTGCAGCACGCGGGCCTCGTTCGGATCGACCATGAAGAACCCGAACAGCGACACGACCAGGCAGAGAGCCACCAGGCCGGCCGCGACGGCAGGCCAGGGCATCCTGTTGGCCACCAGCCAGATGGTCGCCGCGACGGCGCCCAGCAACAGCAGGGGCAGGAGCACGAGGAGCGGAATCCCGTTCATGGGGTGCCGGGGAAGTTCTTTGAGCATGATCGCCTCCAATGCGTTGAGTGAGATCAATATGATATCACTTTGCGATCATGTCAAGGGGGGGGCGTGGGTGCTGGGTGCTGGGTGCTGAGTGCCTTGAGTCCTGAGTCCTGAGTCCTGAGCGACGCCGCCTAGGAGCCTCTCCGGAGGTTGGGCTAGCCCCGCGCTCTGCGGAAAGAAGAATAGTCGCGGCCGCAGTTCCTGTGCGCCTCGCGAGCCCCGGGGTTACGCCCGTAGCGGGTAAGAGGAAATAGCCCCCGGCTTCAGCCGCCTGTCGATGGACGGATACCTGAGAGAGAAAGGCGACTCGCCCGACAAGCAGCTTCGGTTCCTCGCCGGCAAGGCGATGGAGGCTCTGAAAGGACGAGCGTCCGCAAAAGACGTGGCCGAGGCGTTGCGCGAGAAGCTGAGCACGGGAGTGTCCGCATGAGAGCCGCCGTCCTGTTCAATCGATGTTCAATCTTCGATTCCGAGGAGCGGGCCCGATGACCTCGATCCCGATCAGTGAAAGGACGGACCGTTTTCAGGGTTACCGCGGCAGCGCGAAGGGCGCCTTCGAGAGGTACGGCTTCGGCGTCTGGAGCGAGGTCGAGATCGTGAACGACCGCGGCTCGTCATTCGTCGGCGTCGTGCTCCCGCGAAGCGAGAACGCCGACGACCAGCACATCGTCGTGAAGCTCTTCAACGGCTACAACGTCGGCATCCGTGCGGATCGCATCGCCTCCGCGCGCGAGCTCGGCTACCGCAAGGCCGTCTATAAGATCCCCGAGAAGGAGTTCCCGTACGATCCGAAGAAAAAGAACGTCACCCTCCTCGGCACCGGCGGCACGATCGCAAGCCGCCTCGACTACCGGACCGGCGCGGTCATCCCCGCCTTCACCCCGGGGGAGCTCTACGGCGCCGTTCCCGAGCTGGCCGACATCGCGAACCTGACGACGAAGAAACTCTTCGGCGTCTTCAGCGAGAACATGGGGCCCGAGGAGTACAAGACGCTCGCCGTCGCGATCGGCGAGGAGATCGAGAAGGGATGCGACGGCATCGTCGTCGGCCACGGCACCGACACGATGGCGCACACGGCCGCGATCCTCAGCTTCATGGTCCAGAACAGCCCCGTGCCGATCGTCGTCGTCGGAAGCCAGCGCTCCTCCGATCGCCCGTCGTCGGATGCCGCGCTCAACCTGATGAATGCCGTCCGGACGGCCGCCGAGTGCGACATCGCCGAGGTGATGATCTGCATGTTCGGGCCGACGTCGGACAACTACGACCTGCTGCATCGCGGCACGCGCTGCCGGAAGATGCACTCGAGCTACCGGAGCACCTTCCGTACGATCGGCGCGACGCCGCTCGCGACGGTCAGCCGCTACCCGAGCTCCGAGGACGGCAGCCACTTCAAGTACCTGACGAGCGACATCGTCCGCCGCGACAAGAGCCGCAAGCCGGTCATCACCCCGGTCTTCGAAGAGAAGGTGACGATCCAGTACTACTACCCGAACTTCAATCCCGACATCATCGACGGCCTCTCGGCGCTCGGATATCGGGGGATGGTGATCGCCGGCACGGGACTGGGCCACGTCAACAAGCCCCTTTACCCCGCGATCCGGCGCGCGATCGAGAAAGGGATGACGGTGGTGATGACCGTGCAGACGCTCTGGGGCTTCGTTCAGATGTACGTCTACGACACCGGCCGCGACCTCCTCGACCTCGGCATCATCCCGATGGACAACATGCTCCCCGAGACCGCCTACGTGAAGCTCGGCTGGGTCCTCGGGCAGACCGACGATCCGAAGAAGATCCGCGAGATGATGACCACCCCGATCAACCACGAGATCACCCCCCGCGAGCCGCACAACGGCTACCTCATCCTCCAGGGCGGGTTGCCCGAGGTCGAGGCCTTCGTGCAGAAGCACTGGAAGTAGGAGGGGAGGGGGTGCATCATCGGAGTCCACCATGAGAACCACGATCAATCTCGATGAGGAGCTCATCGAAAAGGCGCGGCGGCTGACGGGGACGCGAGGGCGAACGACGTTGATCCACGAGGGGCTGCGTGCGCTGATCGCGCGCGAAAGCGCGAGGCGCCTGGCGCGTCTCGGCGGTAGCGATCCGAAAGCGGCAGCGCCGCGCCGGCGCCGACCCGCGTGATCCTGGAGATCCATCACGGGCGCTGCTCCGCAGAAGGCGCGACCCGGTCTTTCTGGCTGAACGTTTGACGGGGGACCCCGGGCGTGGATTCGACGAGCGCAATCTCCGGTACATGCGGGCGTTCACCTCGCATTCCCGATTCGGAACGCGCTGCGTGCCGAATCGCCAGGCCTTGGAAAACGGAACGCAGCGCGTTCCGTTTTCGAAATCGTCACGCGGCGCGCGACGAATCGGCCGGCCTGCGGGCGGAGCTTTCGTGGACCGATCTGTCGCTTGAGGGCACCCTCGCTCTTCTGAAGGCCGAAAATTATACGCAGAGTCGAAATACTCTGCGTATAACACCAGGTCACGGCGAGAGGCCGCGGGACCTCACCCCACCGCCCTTCGCCTCCTCTTCGCCGCCGTTTCGAGGAAACCGAGGTTTTCGTAATGGCCGCCGAGGACGGGCATGGGGTCGTTGCCGTACCAGTCGCGGATCAGGGTCGCGTAGACGGCGCGGAAGTCGACGGTCGTCGGGAGATCGCCGTCTTCGAGGTTCGCGAGGTCCCACGGTCCTCCGTAGACTTCGCCTCCTTTGACGGCGTTGCCGAGGAGGAGGACCGTTCCGGCTTTGCCGTGGTCGGTGCCGAGGCTGGCGTTTTCCTGGACGCGGCGGCCGAACTCGGACCAGGCCATGACGACGACGCGGTCGGAAAGGCCGCGCGCATCGAGGTCGGCCTGGAATGCGGCGAGGGACCCGGCGACGTCGGTGAGGAGCTGGGTATGCTCGCCCGACTGCGCGCTGTGCGTGTCGAAGCCGCCGTGGTTGATCCACACCGCGTGCGTGCCGATGTCGCCGGCGATCACCTGCGCCGCGAGGCGGAACGCGGCGCCCAACGCTCCCTCGGGGTAGCCGGCCGTGACCGACGGGGGAGGGATGGTCTTGACGAGATCGATCGCGGCGAACGTCTCGGAGCCCTGCTCGCGAATCATCTCCAGCTCCTCCGTGGAGCGCTCTCCGCTCCAGATCGCGCGCATCGCCGCAGTCCAGGCGTCGCGATCGGCGCGCGCGTCGGTCTGGATGTCGAACGTGCCGTTCGCAGGAATCGTCGCCGCCAGGACGCTCTCCGCCTCGAGGGCGAGGGAGCTCGTGTTGCCGACGGCGATCGTCGTCAAAGGCGAGTCGATGTGCGGCAGATAGAGGTCGGCGTAGCGGCCGAGCCAACCTCGTCCTCCGCCGGTCATGCCCCCGCCGTGATGGTCGTCGGCGGCGGATGCAGTCATCCAGACGTCGCGGCAGTGAAAGTGCGAACGGTCGAGCGTCGGGAATCCGACGCCGTTGAGCAGCGCGAGCTTGCGCGAGGCGTAGAACGGCTCCAGCGGCGCGAGCGCCGGATGCAGCGCGTTGCGGTCGTCGAGGTGCACGAGGCTCGCGTCCGGAATGGCCAGGGTCGGACGCAGCGTGCGGTAACGGCTGTCCGCGTACGGCACGACGGTGTTGATGGCATCGTTGCCACCGTTGAGAAAGAGGACGACCAACACCTTGTCTCCCGACCCGCTCCCGGGTGTCGCGAAGACCGTGGGCGAGAAAAACGACAGGGTCGTGCCCGCGGCGGTCAGGCGGAGGAAATCGCGTCTCGTGGTCTTCATCGCTTTGTCCTCAATACTTCTGCCACTCGGGCAGGGAGATGACCATCTGCGCGAGTCCGCGCATGCGCCAGGTGAGGGTGGATCCGGACGGCAGCGCACCGCCGGGGGCAACGTAGCCCTCGAGCGCCAAACGCGTCGCCGCGGGCACGTCGAGCGGGCCGAGGCGGTCGAGGTAGACGTCCACGAGCTCCGCGGCCGTCGACCACGACGATCCTTCGAGGAATCGCGCGGGATCGAACCAGTTCAGGAGCGGCGCTCCGAAGTTCATTCGGGTCAGCAACGACGCGGAGTTGATCCACTGCATCCCGCCGTCCCAACCCGCGACGTCCGGCGGATTGAACAGCGTCTGTCCCTCGGCCGCCATCGCCGTGCCGGCGACGCGCGCGGCGCGGTCGTCGTCGATGGCGAGCTGCCGCAGCGCGGTGATCGCATGGTCGGCCGGCGACTTCACCTTCGACCACATCACGTGCTCCGTGTACATCTCCTCGGAAGTGAGGATCGCTCTCACGAGCGGCCTCAGCTCGGTGCCGGCATCGCGGTACACGTTCGCGAACTGTTCCAGGACGCTCTCCTCGGCGTGCTCGTGGACGAAGAAGAAGTAGAGCTTCTCCGCGAGGAAGCGCGCGTGCGCCACTTCGCTGCAGGCCATGCGCACGATGTCGTCGCCGTCCCAGTCTCCGGTGCTGCCGAGGAAGGTCTTCTGGGAATGGTCGTGAAGGCGGTCGACGAAAATGAAGCGGCGGGTGTTGCGGGAGATCGTCCAGCCGGTGAAGGCCTTCGCGGCGGAGGCGACGTCCTCCTCGCTGTAGTTGCCGTGGCCGAGGAGGAAGAGCTCGAGGAGCTCGCGGCCGAAGTTCTCGTTGGGATGGTCCTTGACGTTGGTGAAGTTGTCGAGCCAGATGAGCATCGCCGTGTCGCGGGCGATGTCGGTGGTGAGAGTGGTGAAGTTGCCGAGGGCGTGGCTGCGGAGGAGCTGGTTCTGCTCGAGCATGGGCTCGGGCTGGCCGACCTTGCTGATCGCGGTGGCGAAGTGGTCGTGGAGAAAGAGCGTCATCCGCTCCTCGAGGGGACGCGCGCTCCAGGCGAGCCGGATCGCCCACCAGCGCAGAATCCCGCCGACCTTCGTGAGGTCGAGATCGGTCTGACGGGAGAGGCGCGCGTCGAGGGCATCGTTGGGGACAGTGAGGTCGAGAAGTCGGTCGACCGTTGCCTCGAGTCCTTCATCGAGCGCCCGTTCGATGTCGAACGGTGTCGCGCCGAACGCCGCCCGGCGATAGAGGTGTGCTGCACGCGCCCGATCCCATGTGATCGCCATGTGTCACTCCGTTTCGTTTGCGATTGGACGGGGGTAGTCGCTGAACGTTTACGCCGGGCCTGTGGAGTGCGGCAACGGCCTAGCCGTTGCTTCCATGAGGGTGTCATCCTGAGCCGCGAAGACGGCGAAGGACCTTCTCCGTTGCGTGCTGGAAGGTCCTTCGCTGTCTACGCACCTCAGGATGACACCTCTTTTTGCCGCGCGGATTCCTAGTGCCGGTGGAAGGTCTTCGCGACGAGCTTCCAGCCGTCGTCGAAGCGGTACAGCGAGATGTAGTCGGTGAAGATGTGCTTACCGTCGCGGAAGAGATCGACTTTGGCGACGGCGGCGTTGCCGGAGCGGTCGAGGACCGTGATGTCGCCTCGGATCTCCGGCTTCGCAGCGTTGGCGGCGCGTGCCTTCGAGGCCGTGAGGCGCTCGATCCACGCGTCCCTCGTCGTCTGCGTGACGCCTTTGTCCGACCGCACGAACATGACGAAGGAGTCGTGCATCCCGGCGCGCATCTTGTCGACATCGCCTTCGATGTGCACGCCGTGGACGTAGGCCTGGTCCACCACCGCGACGATGGCGGCATGTTCAGAGTCATCCGCCAGCGCCACGGCGGAGACTGTGCAGACGAGCAGCACGAGCAACAGGGTTTTCTTCATCGGTTTCCTCCGGGACAAGCATACGAGACTGAGTGCGTCAGGTTCATGTGAGGTGGCCCTGGCATCGACGAGCTGCGCCAACTCCGCGTCGAGACGGCGGAGCTCTCCTTTCAGACGCCGCAACGTCGAAGGTCGGTTCTTGGGAGATACGATCCTGGGCGATGCGGCAAGCGGCCGCTCCCCTTCGCCATTCCGTCACTGGAATGCATGCGTTCTATCGTGGCGTCGAGATGGAAGGGGGGCTACACTCCCTCGCCGAAAAGAGAAACGATGAAAAACCTGAGCCTCGTTGGCGTACTCCTTCTGGGTCTCGCCCTGGCTCCGAGTGCTGGCAGTCAGTATTACTATGGCTGTCAGGGTTACTCGAACTCGCGTGTTGTCCATTGGAGCAGCTGTGGTTGCTACACCTGCGGGTACACCGGGTCGGGCTGCACCGTTTGTTTCGATGAGAGCAGCGGTGAGACTTGCTACACGGACGCCCAGTATTGCGGGCCGCTCCGTGACACGCCGTGAAACCGCTGGTTTTCCTCATCGCCGTTCTCCTTGCGGGAACCGCCGGCGCGCAACATCAAGTCCGCGTCATTTCGGACCGGGTGCTGCAGGGTGATGCCGCCAGGGCGCTGGACGTCCGTTGGGCGTCCGACGACTCGGTCTACATTTCCTCCTTTTTCGCGGGCGTTCTTCAGGTGAATACGGCCTCGGGAAAGGTCGCACCGGCCGCGTTTGTCCAGCCGGGAAAGAAGTGTCCGAGTTGTTCGCGCCTCGGCGTGTCTGAGCGCTACGTGGTGACAGCGTTTCCGGTCTACCAGATGACGTGGAAGGAGTGGCACCGGCCCCAGATCCACAACTACGTCTTCGACGCGGTGGTCGATCTCGACGTCAAGGGCGATCGTCTATTGATGCTTGGATCGCGGACCGAAGGAGGCCGGTGGGCTCCGGACGGCGCAATCGCCTGGACCGGTTCTCTCGACAAACAACTGAAAGATCTCCGGCCGATCCTCTTCTCCAGACAGGGGCCGAAAGCGGAAACGATCTCGCGCTGTGGATTCCTCGAGCCGGGTGCGGTTCGATTCTCGAGCGACGGATCGTTCGTCGTCGTCCCCGGAGTGGAGCCGGACGTCTATCTTTACGATCGAACCGGCAAGCTCGTGCACACATGGCAGACATCGAGCCTCGGCTTCGTCGATCGTTGCGATCTCACCGAGGCGCAGGTGCACGCGTTGTCCGCGGACCCGGAGCAGCGCGCGCGGTGGCGTGCGGCCCGGGTCATGGTCGACGACGTCCTCCCCACCGCGGCCGGCCCGGCTCTCCTGCTGCACGAGTTTCGCTCCGGCGTCGCGCGCTGGACGATGGTCGTCCTGCAACGAAACGGGCCTCCACGAAGAATCGTGTTGCCGTTCTCGATCCAGTCCGACGTTGCATCGCTGCGGGCGGACATTCGCGGAAACCGGATCGCATTTCTGATTCGAACCTTCGGGCAATGGCGTCCGAAGGCAACCCCGGCGGCGGCGCGCCTGATCGTCGCGGATCTCCGGTGATCCCGCGCGGCCCGTGGTGGGCAGTCGTGGTGTTTGCCCTCGCCGCCGGCCGCGTATTCTCTTCCGACAGCCCCGTGAGCGTCGTCGCCTGCCGCGATGACAACGGTTGTGTCGCATCGGCTGAAGCGGTGGAGCACGCGGACTTCGTCTGGATCTGGTCGGACGCCGCTCCGCCGACTCGTGTCCTTGCTGCCGAGGCGAAGACGATCCTCGCGAAGGGACCGGTATCGGACATCGTTGGCACCATCAACGTCCTGCGGCGAGGCGATGCAGCCATCAAGATCATCGCCGCGCCCGTTCGGATGTGGGCGGAAGTGCCGGAACCCCTTCTGCCGCGGTTCGACGTCCCGAAGAGCGGCATCGTCAGGATTCCTCGGGCGCGTAGCGTGCCGTGGCGTGCGCGTATCGCTGGTCGGGAATCGGGGAGCTGGTGGACGCCACTCGAGAACGGTGCAACGTCGATCGTGCTCGTGCCGGGGATGACGCGTCGAATCCGCGTCACCGACGAGAAGAGAGCTCCGCTCGGCTCGGCCGGCGTGACCGTGATGGTCGCGCGCTCCGGAGCGTCGCGGTTGCTGGCCGCGCAATACCGCACCGATGGCGGCGGATGGTTCGAGATCGAGGGGCTGCCGGATCAAGACCTTCTGACGATGATCGTCACGGGAAAGGATCGTGCGCCGGCTGCACTCACGGATCGCTTTCCACAGTTTCCCGAGGCGATCGAGTTGCGTCGCGGCCTGAATGTGACGGCGCGATTCGTCGACGACCGAGACGAGCCGATCGGCGGCGTGCGCGTGCGGGCGGAGGCGTGGCTTGGCTCGAGCGGAGCGGTCGTGGCACGCGAAACGGCGAGCGCTCCGGACGGTTCATGGACGATCGAAAGGCTGCCCGCCGACGTGCGTGCCGTCATCGTCGCAACACGCGAAGGCCTCGCGCCAATGCGTACGGATCTCGTCGTCGAGAAATCCATCGACCTCGGCAGGATCGTTCTCGAATCCGGGGTCGTCCTGCCCGTACGGGTCATCGATGCCGCGGACCGGCGCCCGGTCGAAGGCGCGCGGGTCGTCGCGAAGCCGGACCGTGAGACGGAGACGGATGCGAAAGGTGGGGCACGGCTGATCGACGTCTCCCCATCGTCGGGACTCGAGATCTCCGCGACGGCAGACGGGTACCTGCCCACGTCGCTGCAGATGTCACCGCCGTTTGGCGCGCTGGTGGAGCTCGAGCTGACTCGCGCATTCATCGTCGAAGGTCGTTTCGAGGACGCGACAGGCCAGGCAATCTCTGGTGCGATGGCGCGCATCATCGAGAACAATTCCTTTCGAGAAATGCCGCTTGATGAGGCGGCGTTCCGCATCCCCCTTCCACCCGAGCGGCGCGTGTCGTTGGAGCTCTCATCCCCCACGTCACGCATTGTCCGGTTCGACGTCGAGGGGATGCCTGGTGAGACGCGTGACCTCGGGGTGATTCATCCCGATGAGGGCTTTGTCGTTCGCGGCAGAGTCGCGACGGCCGAGGGGACGGCGGTTGCCGCCGCATCCGTGTGGATTCCGCGCGTCTCCGCCGCGGGACCGCTTGTCGAATGGGCCACGGGCAACGTCTTGCGTACGCAGACGGATGCCGCGGGAGTCTTCGCCCTCCGTGGTGTCGGACCGGAGCCGGTGCTGTTGCGCATCGATGCACCCAGTTTTGCCCGAGCGTTCCGTCCGCTCTCGTTTGACGAAGCCGGCATCGACCTCGAGCTCGGCGACATCATCGTCATGCGTGGGGCGACCGTGTCGGTCACCGGCAGGACCGAATGGACCGACGCGATTGCGCGGGTCATCTTCCGGCCGGAGACCGGCGAGGTCGACATGCTGAGTGCGCCGATGCGGGATGGCGCCGCTACGATTCGCAACGTGCCGGAGGGCCGCGCGGTGATCTCCGTACTGCGCGGCCATTCGACAGTCTGCCGGAAGGATGTGGATCTCTCCGAACGAGAGGAGCCGTTCACCGTCGACTGTTCCGCGGGCTCGGTGCACGTCCGCGGAACCGTCCTCGTCGGAGAGCGGCCCGCGGCTGGTGGCACGCTGCTGTGGACTTCACCATCCGATGGAGTTGCTGGAGGCCTTATTCTGAACCGCACATCGCGGCTTGGAGCGTCGTCCCAGCGGCCGTTTGGAGCGACTTCGGATGTGGTGGTGAACGTCTCCGCAAGGGGAGAGTTCGAGTCTGACGATCTCTGGCCGGGGAAATGGATCGTTCGCTGGACGTCCGCGGCCGGGGGAGTGAGTGAGCCGCGCGAGATCGGCATCGCCGAGCGACCGGCCGAGACGATCGTCCTCCGCTATGAGGAAGCGATCGTACGTGGCATCGTCGTCGACGAGCGGTCGCAGCCCGTCCGGCATGCGTCGGTCCGCCAGTTGAACGGAAGCGCTTCGGCGCTCACCGCGGACGATGGCACGTTCGCGATCGTTGGTCTTCCACCCGGAACACACCGCTTCCGCGCTGAGGAAAAAGCGCTCAGAAGCGACACGGCGGTCGTGGAGGTCGAGGCCGGACGGCACCCGGATAAGTTGCGGCTGATCGTTCGCAGGGACGGCGCCGACAGCGTGATCGTGAACGTCCATTCCAGAGCCGGAGTCCCGGCAACTGGTGCGCTGGTGTTCGTGGAGACGAGCACGGGCGAATTACGGATCGTGACCACCACCGTGGATGGGCGTGTCGCCGTATCGTTCGACGACGGCCTGCCGGCGGCGATGCGGTGCGCCGCCATTCACGACGGCGCATGGGTCTTCGACGAGTGGCATTCGTCGGAATTCATGCGCGACGGACTCATGCTCGCTGTCGGTGAAACGGGATCGCTGGCAGTCCTGAGCGAAGAGCACGAAGGGATGCTCGACATTCGCGCACCGAACGGCTGGAACCTGACCATGCTGCTGATGCGAATCGGATCGGTGCCCGTGCTCAGGCGCGATGCACCGCTGCAACTCGCCGGCCTGCCGCCGGGCGACTACGACGTGAGCATCAGCTCCGTCACTCGACGCGCCGCGATACGCCGCGGCGAGACGACGACCGTGACGATGCGTCGCTGACCGGCCGCCGTGACAACGCGCCCCCTCACCCCCGCCGCTTCCGTGCCCTTGCCCGCGCCGGATGGAACACTTCCAGGAACTTGTCCTCCGCTTCCAGCGTGCCGACGAGGAACATTTTCCCTCCGTCCGGCATCACGAAGTCGAGTCCGGGATTCATCTCGCGCAGTCCGCCATGGTCGACGGAGATGACGGTACAGCCGGTGCGCGTGCGTATCCTCGATTCGCCGAGGCTGCGGCCGGCGATCGAGGAGGGGATCGGCGCGGGGAAGACGCTGAGTCCTTCGGCTAGCAGCAGATACTCGCCGCCGCGCAGGAGGTTGAAGACGGTGTTGGCGCCCATCGACGCGTAGGAGAGCACGAGGTCCGCACCCGCGCGGGAGAGCGTCTTCACGTTGCGGTCGAGGTTACTGCGGGCCAGGATCTGCCAGGCCTTGTGCAGCTTGCGGAAGAAGATGGTCAGGGCGACGTTCGTGTCGTCGTCGTGCGTGGTGACCATCACGGTGGTCGCCTCGCGCACGCCCGCCTTCTTCAGAACATCCAGCTGCGTTGCGTCGCCGATGACGGCCTCGGGGTGCCCGGCCACGCGCTCGGCGATCTTCTCGATGATCGTGGTCTGGATCCCGAGCTCCTTGAGCGCGTCGCTGGCGGCACGTCCGACCCGGCCGCCGCCGATGATGAGCACGCGTGGGGTCGGCCCTTCGACGTTGGAGAATGCGGCGTTGTAGAGGTCGATCTGCTCGCGCGTTCCGGCCAGCACGAAGATCGTGTCGGGCTCGATCATCGTGTCGCGATCGACGATCTCGAGCTGGCCGTGATTCCAGACGCCGATGACGCCGACGCCTGTGCGGTTGCGCAGTCCGCTCTGGCCGATGGTCTGTCCCGGCAGCGACGTGCCGTACGCGGAGGCCTCGGCGATGAGCAGGCCGTCGAGATTGCCGATGACGCGCGCGTCGGAATCGCGAATGCTGACGCGGCGCGCCAGCGCAGTGCCCATCATCTCCTCCTGGCGCAGCACCATCGTGGCGCCGGCCAGCTCGAGGACGTCGCGCGTGGAGTCCGATGAGGCGGTGGCGACGATGGGGACGGTCTCGGACAACTCGCGCGCGGTGAACGTTGCGTTGGTGTTGATGACGTCCGTGCGCGTGGTCACCAGCATCGTGGCCTGGTCGAGACGCATCCGGCGGTAGGTCTCCGGATCATCGAGATCTCCCACCGCGACGAGCACGCCCCGCTCCTCGAAGTCGAGGGCTTCCACGAGCGTGGGACAGAGGACGACGTACGGGTGGCCGTACTTTTCCAGCATCGGAATCAGCGCCGTGGCCAGCGGGCCGTAGTTCGTGAGGATCACGTGGCCGCGCGTGGACTTCGGCAGAGACCGAGGCGCCTTGGCCGCGGTCTGCGCGCGCATCCAGGGAGCATAGAAGAACTCGATGAAGGTGAACGGGAGCAGCACGAGCATGAACGCCACGCCGGATGTGAGCACGACCACGGAGAAGAAGCGGCCGAGGTCGTCTTTGAAGGTGATGTCGCCGAAGCCGAGCGTCGTCATCACGGTGAGGGTCCAGTACAACCCGGTCATCCACGAGTGATGCTGCCCCTCGCGCTCCATGATCACGTGAAAGAGCAGGCTGTAGACGACGATGAGGCCGAGGAGGACGAGCAGGAGCGTGCCCAGCGAGCGGAGGTTCTTGCGACTGGTCCGGCTCTCCAGCACAGTGGTCATGACCGCGATCAGCGATTTCATCGCGCGCGATTCTGCCGCGTTTTTGCGTTCTGTGCGACTCACGATCATCCAGGGGCAGCCGGCAGCGCCCGATCGATCCGCGACTTCGGTGATTGTGGCGAGCTGCCGTCCGGCGGCGTGGAGCTGCCGCGTCATCGGCGCCGAGGGACCAGTGGGTGTCTTCGAGCACAGATCGCGAGTCGCTACGTCTTCGAGGGAAGGAGTCTCAAAGTCTCAAAGTCTCAAAGTCTCAAAGGGTGCCGCACGCTCGTCGCGACGACCTGACGACTTCACGACTCGACGAGCCCGGCGGCAGTTCGGGGTGATTTGCGGCGGCGGGACCCTCCGCCATGATACCGGACCGCCGGCGTCCCGCCTTCGCCGCGCTCGCGCTGCACACTCTTCGCGAGCTCCGCGGCGGCGAGACGCCGCCGCATCAGCCGCCGAGACGGCGGCAGTCCGAAAGAGTCTGCCGCCCTGCTGGGTTCTATGGCGGCGCGGACGCTCACCACACGGCTTTCTCGTGGCACGAGAAGCACGACGGTGCGGCTTTGCCTCCCTTGAGATCCTTGCCGTGGCACGCGCCGCAGCGCTGTGTGGGGTTCTCCGTGTTGGCCGGGTGCAGCGCGCCTTCGCGGTTCACCGAGTGCGTCTTCGGCACTTTTGTCGACGAAGTCCGCGTCGCCGTTTTCGTTGCCGGTGCCGCGGCGGGAGCGGTGGTAGCCGTCGCCGGGGCCGTGACGGGGCTCTTGGCCGGCTCGGCTGCGGGCGGTGCCTGCGTCGTCGTGGCGGGGGGCGTCGTGGTCGGTTTCGCCGCGGGCTGCGTGGCGGGCTTCGTTTGCGGCGCCGCCGTCACCGGTGGCTGAGTCGTCACCGTCGCGGTCGTGGCGGTGGTCTGCGTCACCACGGTTGACGTGATTTGCGTTTCGGGAACGGGCTCGATGGTGCCCTCCGTCGTCGCCGGCGCGAACGTCGCGACCGTCTCCGCGGCCACGGTCGATTGGTCGACTTTCGACTCCGAACCGCACCCGGCGAACAGAGCGACCAGAAGAATTCCAAGGACTACCAGGGATGAGCGCATATGCACCTCCTGAGAACAAACAGTCTGCAATAACGCACAGCCCGACGCATGAGCGGCGATCACACGACGCTGTTTGTCTCCGTGTGATTAAGATGGGCCATGCAACTGGGTATCGTGGGACTCCCATTCTCCGGCAAGTCGACACTCTTTCAGGCAGTGACGAAGACACACCTCGACCGCGCCGCGGCCGGGAAGACCGATGCGCACCTCGGCATCGCCAAGGTCCCGGACGAGCGGCTCGATCGCTGCGCCGCCCTCTTCAAGCCGAAGAGCACCGTCCATGCCACCATCGAGTTCGTCGACGTCGCGGGACTGCAGAAGGGCGCCAGCGGAACGACTCAGTTCACCACCGGCTTCCTCTCGGCGGTGAAGACGAACGACGCTCTCATCCAGGTCGTGCGGATGTTCGAGGACGACGCCGTGCCGCATCCCGACGGCAGCATCGACCCCCTGCGCGACGTGGCCACGTTCGAGACGGAGTTCATCCTCGCGGACATGACCATCCTCGAGTCGCGCATCGAGAAGATCCACAAACAGCTCGGCCGCATGCAGGACGATCAGATGAAGCGGGAGCTGCCCGTCCTCGAGAAATGCCTCGCCCTGTTGCACGAGGAGAAGCCGCTGCGCAACGAGGATCTCTCGAAAGACGAGCTGCACATCCTCAAAACGTATCAGCTGCTCTCGCTCAAGCCGATGCTGATCGCCTTGTCCTTCGACGAGTCGCAGCAGTCGATCGTCGAGGAGACGGTCACCGGCGTCTCTTCGGCGAAGGCCGCGCTGCGCACGCGTGTGGTGGCGTTCTTCGGCAAGATCGACATGGAGATGTCGGAGCTCTCCGGCGACGACGCGCGCATGTTCATGGAGGAGTACGGCATCCGCGAATCGGCGCTCGACACGCTGATCCGCGAGGCCTACGCGCTCCTGGGGCTGCAGTCGTTCCTCACCGTCGGCGAAGACGAATGCCGGGCCTGGACGATCAGGACGGGGATGACCGCGCAGGAAGCCGCGGGTGTGGTCCACTCGGACTTCGTGCAGAAGTTCATCCGCGCCGAGGTCGTGCACTACGACGACTTCATCGCCGCGGGCGGCTCGTTCGCGAAGGCGAAGGAGTCAGGGCACTGGAGGCTGGAAGGGAAGGCATATGTGGTGCGGGACGGGGACATTCTGAACATCCGGCATGGGTGAAGGGGGAGGATAGGACCGATAGGACGGATAGGACCGATAGGACGGATAGGACGGATAGGACGGATAGGGAGGACGGGGCCCTACTGCGCTCCTGGTCATTGCAGGGCGCGGTCGTCAGTGCGATTTCAGTAATCTACCCACCGTCCCATTCGTCCCATCCGTCCCATCCGTCCCATCCGTCCCATTCGTCCCATCCGTCCCATTCGTCCCATCCGTCCCATTCCTTCCATCCGTCCCATCCGTCCTATCGCCCCCCTCACACCGTCACCACCACCGCCGTGCACTTGTTCCTGCCCGCTCTTCGATACGAGTGCGGCACCGAGGCGTCGAAGTAGATCGAGTCGCCTTCCTCGAGCTCGTGCTCGTGGCGGCCGATGGTCATCGCCAGGCGCCCGGTGAGAACGTGGAGGAGCTCCACGCCCTCGTGGACGTGAGGGGCGGACTCGCCGGCGGGAACGGGTTGGAAATCGGCGAGGTACGCGTTGAGCTTGCGCTCGCTGGCGGTGAAGTCGAGGCTCTCGAAGTAGTAGGAGACGGCTCCGCCATCCGGCTGGTTGGGGAAGCGCTGCCTCTCCCCGCGGCGGACGATCGACGCCACCTGCCGCTTCGACTCGTCCCGGAAGAAGTAGTCGAGACCCACGCCGAAGACCATCGCGATGCGGAGCAGGGTGGGGAGCGGCGGGTAGATGTTGGACCGCTCGATCTTCGACAGCAGCGCCGCCGAGAGGCCGGTGTGCCGCCCCAGCTCCACGAGGGCCATCTTCTTCCTGAGACGCAGCGCCCGGACCTTGTCCCCGATCTCGTAGCTGCGCAGTCCCTCTTCGAGCGTCGACGAAAGCATCGGTTTCTCCCTGAAGCGTCATCTCGTTTTCCTCCCATGAAACGGCCGCGGTGCGGGATGTTCACCAGAGGAAAACGACTTTGAGAAGTGTAATGATATTCAAATGCATTGTCACTATCTTCAACACATCGTCAGCAGCAAGGGACGAAAAAAGGAGATTCAAGATGAACACGAACATGAGAATCATGGATGTCGTCGCCGCGATTCTGCTCGTCGTCGGGGGTCTCAACTGGGGGCTGGTCGGCTTCGCGAATTTCGATCTGGTCGCCGCGGTCTGTGGGGCGGGCACGGTCTATGCCCGCATCATCTACGCGCTGGTGGGGCTGTCGGCGGTGTATCAGGTCGTTACGCTCAACGCGATCCAGCGCCGCTGGGGCGTGGCGAGCGCTTGAACGGAATGCGCATTCTCGTCACAGGGGCAACCGGGTACGTCGGCGGACGGCTGATTCCGCGGCTTCTCGCCGCGGGACACGAGGTCCGCGTGCTCGTCCGCGACGCGTCGCGCGTCGCCGGCCGCCCCTGGTTGCCGCAGGTCGAAGTGGCCGTCGGGGATCTGCTCGAGCGCGACTCGCTCGCCCGCGCACTCGAGGGAATGGATCAGGCTTATTACCTCGTGCACTCGATGCTGGAGGCGGGGTTCGAGGAGATGGATCGCCGCGCCGCCGCCACCTTCGTCGACGCCGCACCCGCCACGCTCCGCAAGGTGATCTACCTCGGCGGCCTGCTGCCTCGGGGAGAGCAGCGCTCGATGCATCTGCGCAGCCGCGCCGAGGTCGGAGCGATCCTCGCGCGATCACTCCCGGTGCTCGAGCTCCGCGCGGGGCCGATCATCGGCTCCGGGTCGGCGTCGTTCGAGATGGTGCGCTATCTCACCGAGCGTCTTCCGGCGATGGTCGCGCCGCGATGGATCGACAATCAGGTGCAGCCGATCGGAATCGAGGACGTGCTCGGATATCTCGTCGCCGCCGTATCCCTCGATGCGACCGGTGTCCTCGAGATCGGCGGGGACGCGCTCACGTTTCGCCAGATGATGCAGACCTACGCGAGCATCCGCGGTCTGCGCCGCATCATCGTTCCGGTGCCCGTGCTGGCCCCGCGCGTGGCCGGACTGTGGGTGGGCCTGGTGACGCCGATCCCGAACCGTCTCGCCGTGCCGCTGATCGAAGGGATCGTGGAACCGGTCCTCGCCGACACGACGCGCGCGCGCGAACTGCTCCCGGAGATCGAGCCCGCGCCGTATCGCGACTCGGTCACGGCGGCGCTGGAACGGGCGGGGGAGGCGGAGACGCGGTGGAGCGGCGCGCTGCACCGGTCGAAGGACGTGGAGCTCATCGACCGCGAGGGCGCGATCCACGAGGTGCGCACGGTGGCCATCGACGCTCCGCCTCATCGCGTCTTCGAGGCCTTCACTTCCCTCGGCGGATTGCGCGGCTGGCGCGTCTGGAACGCCGCGTGGTGGCTGCGCGGACTCGTCGATCGCATGGCGGGTGGCCCGGGGTTGCGCCGTGGCCGCAGGCATCCCCAACAGTTGTTGGCCGGCGAGGCGCTCGACTTCTGGCGCGTGGAGTCGATCGAGCACGACCGCATGCTCCGTCTTCGCGCGGAGATGAGAGTGCCCGGCGCCGCATGGCTGCAGTGGGAAGTCGAAGCGGAAGGAGCCGGATCGCGGCTCGTGCAGACGGCCGTGTTCGTTCCGAAGGGCTTGTGGGGCGCTCTCTACTGGTACGCGCTCTATCCTCTCCACGCGCGGATCTTCAGCGACCTCGCGCGCGCCATCGCCCGCGATGCGGGCCGGCACGGCCGGCAGCGCTGATTGCTCCGCCTTGCGGCACGCCACCGAACCCACCCGCGAAGAGCGCGGGGCGAAATTGTGCGGCGCGCCGCGCCACGTGCCGTGCCCTACGCATGCCCTTCTCGCGACTGCGGCGATGGAGATCCTCGAAGCCTTTTCCGAACGTGCGGATGTCGATGTAGAAGACCGTCGTGTACGGCACGACTCGTGCTCACGTGATCGTGTGTCGCGCCACACGGACGTGGCGGACGGCGAAGCCGAGGGTAATTGCATGTTGATCGTTCGAACGCCTGTCACTACCGCCGACCGCATGGGTGCCACGGACACGAACTGCACCCGTATCGCCAGCATCGACCTGCTCGACTGCCTCGGTTACCGCGGCTGCGGCCGCGAAGAGCACAGCGGCGAGAATGCGCCCGTCGAACCCGAGGATCTGCGCTGGGAGCTGGCGGACAACCGCGCGGGTCAACCGTCGCGGGACCACTGAAGCCTGAATCCTCTTCCCTGCGCTCCGCGCGCTCCCGCGCGCACGAACCTACGTGATGCCCGCCATTTCCCGGCGTGCATTGCCCGCCCTACGTTGAGAGCATGATCGAACGTGAGATTTCCGCTGTAGACCGCGATCGATTTCTGGCGACGTTCAGCAGGCTTCACGGAGGGGCGTTCGTGACGGTCCGCATCGATGCGCGCGAAGAAGTTCATGACGTCCCGCTTCGTGGCATCTGCTGCGACGGCGACGATCTGGTTGTTTCTTTTACGGGGCACACCGATCACGCCCACCGCGTGCTGCATGTCATCGACGTCCGGCTCGAGCAGACGGACGAGGGGGCCGACGCGGCGCTCGAGCTCACCTCCGAGAATCGGACGCATACGGAGGTACGCCTGCGTTGGCCGATGCAGGCAGACCTGCTGGACCCCGCGGTGGAGTAGGGACATCGTCGATCTCCACGTCACGTGACCGGCATCGGACTGCCGATCGCCGGCCGTGCCGGCCCGGCTACGCGTCGCGGTAGCCGACCATGCGGCCGGTCGCGTCGTCCCACAGGTTTGCGCGGAAGCACGCCACGACGTCGCGCGGCTTCAGCGTCGTCACGCCGGGATGCTGGAGCTCGGGGATGGCGGCCATCGCCTGCGGAAGCCGGTAAAAGGGGATGAGCGAGTTGAGATGGTGGACGTGGTGGAAGCCGATGTTCCCGGTGAACCACCGGAGCACGGGCCCGAGCCGCAGGTAGCTGGACGAGACCAGCGCCGCGCGCCAGCTCGTCCACTCGGCCTCCGGAAGGATGCGCATTCCGGGGAAGCTGTGTTGCGCGTAAAACAGATACCCGCCCAGGGCGGCGGCCAACGTCATCGGCAGCAGGAGTCCGAAAAAGGCCGCGTCCAATCCCGCGAAGATCCATAGCGCCGCCACCGCCGAGCCGTGTGCCAGGAGCGACAGCGCCGAATCCCAGTAGCGCGACGGGCGTCGCAGCAGGGACAGCAGCGTGACGCTGAAGAAGAAGATGGTCAGGTACGCGAAGAGGATCGTTGCAGGGTGGCGAGTCACGCGATAGGCCAACCGTTGGGTGCGCGAGCTGCTCCGCCACATCTCCGTCGTCATGAGCGGAAACGCCCCGACGTTCGCGCCGTCGATGAGTCCGACGTTCGCGTGGTGAAAGTTGTGGCTGTCGCGCCAGGAGCGCGGGGGTGTGAGATTCACCGCGGCGTAGCTGTAGAAGATCGCGCGCGCCAGTCGTGAGCCGGGCAGGATCGCCCCATGCATGAAGTCGTGATAGAGAATGAACGTACGCACGAGCAACAGCGCGCCGAGAATCGAGGCCGCGAGACGCACCGGCCACCACGGAGCCAGCACCGCTCCCGCGAGAACGCACAGGAGCATCCCGAATGTCGAAGCGACGTGCCCCCAGCTCCGCGCCGCCGACTGCACCGCGAAAGGCCGTGTCGCCTGATGCAGATCCCGATCCGCGCGCTCGACCATCATGTCTGCTCCCCGCCGCGATCCTAAGACCGGCTCGGGACCGTTCCTGTGACGAACGATTCCGTCGATTGTGTGGCCCTGTCGCGCTGTGCAAAAGGCGGCCCAGCAGCGCGTCTCACCCCCGGGACGCCGGTGGTCCGGGGGAAAGCGGAGGCCGCCGGGTCCTTCTCGAATGCGCGCCACGGTTTCGCGTTCGTCAACGCGCCAGCGGGCTTTCAGACGCTCTGCCTTGCCGCCGCGCTGCAAATTTCTGCACCTCCACGATGGCGATCGGGAGCAGCGTGCAGAGCGCCATCAGGATCAGATCGCGCGGCGCCAGTGACGTGACGCCGAGGAGTCGCGCGAGAGGCTGGAACAGGAGCGCGAACCCGTGCAGCAGGATCACTGTTCCGACCGCGGCCCAGACGTGCAGGTTCGAGAACAGCCCTGTGAACGCCGAGGCGACGCGCGAGCGGCAGTTGAACGTATGGCCGAGCTGGACCGCGACGAGCGCGGTGAGCGCGATCGTCCGCGCATGCGCGCCCGGACCGTAAGCACGGAGAGCCCACACGTATGCGCCGAGCGCGATCGCCGCGAGCATCGCGCCCTGCCACGCGACGCGGATGAGGAACGAGCGCGACAGGATGTCGCCGCCCCGCGGCTGTTCGTGCATCCGTCGCGGATCCGACGGCTCCAGAGCGAGACCGAACGCCGGGAAGATATCGGTGGCCACGTTCAGCCAGAGGATCTGCAGCGGCAGCAGCGGCAGCGGCAGGCCGGCCACGATCGCGGTGAAGACGAGGAGCACCTCCCCGATGTTGTGGGAGAACAGGAGGTGCACGAACTTCGTGATGTTCGCGTAGATCGTCCGCCCTTCCTCGATCGCCGCGACGATCGTGCCGAGGTTGTCATCGGTGAGGATCAAATCGGCGGTCTGCTTTGCCGCGTCCGTGCCGGTCCTGCCCATGGCCACGCCGATGTCCGCGCGACGGAGCGCGGGGGCGTCGTTCACGCCGTCGCCGGTCACGGCCACGACTTCGCCGGCGTCGCGCAGCTCTTCGACGATGCGCAGCTTGTCCTCGGCCGTGACGCGCGCATAGACGTCGCGCCCGATGACCGGCGGCTCATCGCCCGTCAGCCGCAGCTCGCGCGCGATCGCACGAGCCGTCTCCACCTGATCGCCGGTCAGCATCACCACGCGGATGCCGGCCTCCCGCGCCCGGGCGATGGCCTCCGCGGCCGCCGGACGCGGAGGATCGGCCAGCGCGGCGAAGCCGAGAAACGTGTAGCCGTTCGACAGGTCGGCGTCGTCGCTGGCGCGCGCGAACGCGAGGACGCGCAGGCCGCGCGACGCGAGTCTCTCGTTGCGGCGGATGAGCTCCGCCTTCCGGGTCTCACTCACATCGCTGCACATCTCCAGGACGACCGACGGCGCGCCTTTGAGCGCGACGAGCTTCCCGCCCTCGGGCGCTTCGTGCACGGTGATCATGTGCCTGCGCGCCGGATCAAACGGGACCTCGAAGACTTTGCGATGGCTCTGCCTGAGCTGCGCGACGTCGATGCCCGCGTCCATCGCGGCGACGACGAGCGCGACCTCGGTCGGATCTCCGACGGGCGAGCCCTGATCGATCACCGCGTCGTTGCACAGCGCGCCGATGCGGAGCAGCTCGAGCGAATCCTCCGCGTCGATGTCCCGGACGGTGAGCTTGTTCATCGTCAGCGTGCCGGTCTTGTCGGTGCAGATCACGGTCGTGCTGCCGAGAGCCTCGACCGCGGGGAGCTTGCGCACGATGGCGTTACGCCTCGCCATGCGCAGCACGCCGACCGAGAGGATGAGCGTCGTCACCGCCGGCAGTCCCTCGGGCACGGCCGCGACGGCGAGACTGATCCCGACTTTCACCATGTCCCACAGCGGATCGCCGCGTAGGATGCCGGCGGCCGTGACGACGGCACCAATCGCGAGGACGACGCGGACGAGCGTTCGTCCGAGAGCGGCGAGTTTCTGCTCCAGCGGCGTCGCCTCGATCACGACGTCGCGCACGAGCCGTCCGATCTTTCCCAGCTCCGTCGCGTCGGCGGTCGCCGTGACGATCGCGGTCGCGCGTCCGGACGCCGCGATCGTGCCGAGGAAGAGCATCGACGTTCGTTCCGCGAGAGCCGTGTCCTGGGGCACGCTCTCCGCGGACTTGGAGACCGGCACGCTCTCGCCGGTGAGCGCCGCCTCCTCGGCCTGCAGCGCCATCGACTCGAGTACGCGTGCGTCCGCGGGGACGTGTGCACCGGGATCGAGGAGGATCACGTCGCCCGGCACGAGCTCCTCGGCGTCGAGGATCGACTGTACGCCCTCGCGCAGCACGCGCGCGGTCGTCCGCACCTGAATGCGGAGGCTCTCCAGCGCGCGCTCGGACCGCCACTCGATCGCGAAGCCGACCGCGGCGTTGATGAGCAGCACACCGAGGATGGCCATCCCCTCGGCGGCGTCGCGCGTGGCGAACGAGATCGCGGCCGCGACCGCGAGCAGCACCACGATGATGCTGCGGAACTGGCGGACGGCGATCGACCAGAGCGAGCGCCCCGCCTCGCGGACGACGATGTTCGGCCCGAACGTTTCGCGGCGCGCGCTCGCCTCTTCGTGCGAGAGGCCGCGGGTGACGTCGACATCGAGCTCGCGCGCGATGTCCTCGGCCGGACGCGCATGCGGTGCATCGGGGATGCGTGCGACGGTCATGTTTACAACTTAGCGCCGGAGCAGATTGGCGTCGCGCGCGTCGTCACCTTCCGACGTGATCTCACGATTCGTTTCCCTTTAGTACTGCTCGACCTTGTCGACGACGTTCTGGAGCGACTCGCCGGCGCGGAAGCGCTTCAGGTTCTCGGTGAAGAACTGCATCGCACGGACGTGGCCGTCCGTCGTGTGATCGGCGGTATGGGGAGAGATCAGGACGTTGTCGAGCTCCCAGAGCGGGTGTGCGGCGGGGAGCGGCTCGACCTCGAAGACATCGAGCGCGGCGCCGCGAATGCGACGGCTCCGGAGCGCGTCGACGAGCGCTTCCTCGTCGACCGTCGCGCCGCGGCCGAGGTTGATCAGCACCGCGGTTGGCTTCATCGCCGCGATCCTTTCGCGCGACAGGAGCCGGTACGTGCCGGGGGTGAGCGGCGTGCAGAGGAGCACGAAGTCGGACTGGGCGATCACCTCGTCGATCGTCGACTCGCCGAGCTCCTGGCGGCGGCGGACGGGCAGGACGCGCATGCCCAGGGCGGCGGCGCGCCGCCCGGCGGCCTCGCCGACGCCGCCATAGCCGATGATCCCGACGGTCCGCTCTTCCAGCCGCTCGACCGTGAACGGCTCCCATCGCCGCTGGTCCTGGTTCCGGATCATCCGGCGCAGGTCTTTCGCGAACCAGAGCATCGCCGCGATCGCGAACTCTCCGAGCGCGTCGGCATAGAGGCCGCGGGAGTTCGTGACGACGACGTCCGTGCGCCGCAGCAGATCGAATGGAAGAAAATCCACGCCCGCGGCGAGCGTGTGGATCCAGCGGACGCCGCCGAACTCGCGCCAGAGATCCGTGAGGAGCGAGCCGTAGCGCGGCGCGATCAGGACGGCGTCTGCACGCGCGGCGTCGGCGCGGAGCGACTCGGCATCCGTGCCGATCGACACCGCGACGTCGGGCGCGTCCCGCCGCAGGAGCTCCAGCGGTGCAAAGTCGGACGGTGCGATGACGAGGAGGCGCGTCATGACCGCCCGCCGAACACCGTGCGTCGAGGACGAAGATCCGGCCCGCGACCAGCGCGAACCCGACGAATCGCGAAGTAGATGGACGTCGAGCTCCGTCTCCACCGAGAGTCGCGCTCGAATCGAACGATTTCCCAGGTCTTCCTCATCGAGCCACCATTGCGAAAGAAAGGCGTTTCGCGTGGAGCGACGCTAGCCGTTTTCGAGGAACGTGTCATCCTGAGCCGCGGAGACGGCGAAGGATGACACCGGTCGCAGACTCCTAATTGGTGGCGTAGAACGCTTCGTTGATGGCGATGAACTGATGCTTGTCGGCCGGGACCTCATCGAGAGGGAAGATCGCGTCGGACGTGCAGACCGGAATGCACGCGCCGCAGTCGATGCACTCGACCGGATCGACGTAGATCTGCGTGGCGGCGTCGAACGTCGCCTCGTCGCTCCGGGGATGAATCGCGTCGGTCGGACAGGCGTCGACGCACAACGCGTCCTTGATGCAGTTGTCGGTGATTGCGTAGGCCACGATGACTCCTCGTCGGTAGATTTCGGAGTGGATGCTAGCGGCCGATCGGAGCGCGCCGTGTCGAAGGAATCACGGATGGATATGACGCACGTCACGCGCCGCGTGGAGAAGGTCCCCGTCGCACCCCGCTGCTGCCGGCTGAGGAGAAGGGAAAAAGAGAAAAGGGAAAAGAAGAGAGTCTGCGAAGGCTTACCTTCAACTCTTCCCCTTTGACCGCATCCCCAGTCCAAACCAGAACGGCACGCCCGCCGCGAGGATGGCCAGGCCGATGAGGCTGTTCTTCGGCTCCTTCACGAACGTGCCGATGACCACGAGCCAGCAGGCGGCGACGAAGATCGCGGTCGAGACCGGATGCAGCGGAGTGCGGAATCCGGCTGACGGCAATCGCCGGCGGAACACGAAGAGCGAAAGGCCGGTCAGACCGAAGAAGATGAAGTCGACCGAGACGACGTAGCTGAGGATCTGCTCGTACGTCCCCGACAGGGCGATGACGATGGCGACGGCGCCCTGCAGCACGATCGCCAGGACCGGCACGCGCGTCCTCGGATGCACCTTCCCCACGGCTTTGAAGAACACGCCGTCCTCGGCCATCGCGTAGTAGACGCGCGGCGCGGTGAGCATTCCCTGGCTGAGGAACCCGAGGGTGGAGACGGCAATGCCGGCCGCGATCAACGTCGCTCCGCGCTCGCCCATCACCGCGCGCATCAACGTCGAAGCAGGCGTGGTCGTCTCCGCGAGGCCGTCAGGTCCGAGGACGCGAAGGCAGACGAAGTTGACGGCGAGGTAGACGGCGATCACTCCGGCGACGCCGGCGAGCAGTCCGACGGCGAGATCGCGGCGTGGCTGTTTCAGCTCGCCGGACATGAAGCTCGCGGTCTGCCATCCGCCGTACGCGAACATGACCGGCGTCATCGCCGCGAGAATCGCCATCAGCGGAGCCGGACTCACCGCCGCGCGCGCGGCCGGTGCGCTGCCGCCCAGCGCTGCGCCGGCGACGATCAGCATCGCGATGGCCGCGAGCTTCAGCAGCATCAGCAGCGTCTGCGTGTTCGTCCCGCTCCGGACGCCGAAGCAGTTGATGATCGTGAGGATCGCCAGCGTGCCGGCGGCGAGAAACCACTCCGGCATCGCGACGCCGGTGAGCTCGAGCGTGTAGCGCGCGAACGTGACCGCGACGGCCGCCATCCCGCCGCTCTGCACGACGAGCAGCAGGGCCCAGCCGTAGAGAAACGCCACCGAGGGATGCCACGCGTCGCGCAGATACGCGTACTGTCCGCCGACCTCGGGGCGCAACGCGGCGAGCTCGGAATAGATGAACGCACCGATGAGGGCGATCGCGCCGCCTGCCGCCCAGACGCCGAGGATCAGCGCGGGCGTGTGCACCTGCCGCGCGACGACGTATGGGTTGATGAAGATCCCCGATCCGATGATGCCGCCCATGACGAGCATCGTCGCGTCGAACGCGTTGAGCCGGCGTGCGAGGGTGGCCACGTTGGGACAGGATACGCGCGGCGGCGAGCGAGCGGAGCGCCGGCTTCCAGCCGGCCGCTACGCCGGCATCCTGCCGGCCGGACTGGGGACGCTGGGGCCGGCTGGAAGCCGGCGCCCGCGTAGCGGGCATGAGGAAATAGCCCCCGGCTTTCAGCCGGGGGTGGCGCGCGGTATCCTTGGTCAGCCCGCGTAGCGGGCGCTGGAGTTTGGCCCTTTGCAAGCCTCTGAATTCCGAAGAGAAGGCGTCGAATCCGCCTGACGGTGAATTTCAAGCACATCGTGTTGCGATCCATTCGTTCCGCGAAGTGGGAAAAATTGTCGGCCATGTGCGGCCGGACCTTGTGCCGCGGAGCGGCAGCCAGACGGTAGCCGGGGGTGCGAGCGCACAGCGCGCAACCCCCGGTAGGGCAGGATGGATCCTGTGCCGCGTCAGCGGCACCGGAGTGCGAGCTCAACCTACGCGATGCGGGGCCCGCAACCTTAATACCGAGAGTGCGTTTCGACGTGATCCCGACATCCGGTGCCGCTGACGCGGCACCCTCCCTTGCATTCCTTTCCGGGGGTCGCTCGCTGAGCGCTCGCACCCCCGGCTACGGTCTGGCTGCCGCTCCGCGGCACAGGATAAGGCCGCTTCAAGTCGGCGTAGACCGTACGGCGCAGAGCTCAGCAGGGCCAAACTCCAGAGCCCGCGTAGCGGGCGAAAGAGTCGTTCTGTCGCCCGCTACGCGGGCTGGACTCTAACGGTCGCAATTCCCCCGGCTGAAGCCGGGGGCTAGTCCCAGCCCGCTACGCGGGCATTGGGCAACAGGCCCTTCAGCCGGGGCTATTTCCTTTTGCCCACTACGCGGCTCCGAATCACGCGCTGCGTGCGAATGTCCAAACTCCAGGCCGGCTGGAAGCCGGCGTAGCGGCCGCCAGGATGGCGGCGCTCCGCGCGTTTCATGTGAGCCTCGTCCACACGATCAGCGCGTTCACGCCGATCGCGATGCCCGGCACGATCAGCGCGCGCAACGCCGCCAGCGGGCGTCCTTCGAGCTCGCCGTGGAGATCGAACCTTGGGCGCGACGGGGCCTCGTCGATCACGTAGGCCTTCGACGGATCATCCGGATCGTAGAGCAGCGCCTCGGTGGGCTCGTCCTCGAGGCGCGTGGTGTCGACGGCGCGCGCGCAGCATTCGCGCCGCTGTCCGTGGCGATCGTGGAACTCGAAGACGACTTCCCACACGGGCTGATCGTTGATGGTGATGTTCGTCGGCCTCCGGTCGATCGCTCTCCCTTTCGCCAGGATGCCCTCGCGCAGGAGGTGATTGCGCTTCCGCCCGGCGAGCGTGGACGGGATGAGGAAGCCCAGACCGACCGCCGGGAAGATGGCGACGAGGAGCGCGGCCGGCCCGAACGTCGCCCTGCGCATCCCGGCGATGCGCGAGCGATGGGGGCTGTTCTCGTCGTACTCGATCGTGACTCTCTCACCCTGCGCCGGCGATGCGCCGGTCGTATACGACTTGCCCTGGAACCACTCCCCGGCGACCGAGTACTCGTAGTGATTCGCGGTCACCGCCTGGTCGTTCTCCGAGGCGCCGGTGCTCTCGACACGGGTGACGTGGCCGGTCGCGCGGCCGGTGACGTCGCGGAACGTCACGAAGGAATAGTCCGCGTTCATCCCGAAGACCAGGAAGAAGATCATGCCGAAGCCGAATACGCCCCAGCCGATCTGCGCCCAACCGTTGAAGAAGTTGACCATGCGCAGCGAGATCGGGACGCGGCGCGGCGGCGCCGAGAAACGCAATGGGTTGTGCATGGGCACTAGGATAACGGGAGTTCTGAGTGTTGAGTCCTGAGTCCTGAGTGCTGAGTGCTGAGTGCTGAGTGCTGGGTGCTGAGGACTCAGGACTCAGAACTCAGGACTCGGCCCGGCGCTCATCGTACAATACGGCCCGATCCGCAATGTGGAAGAAGCTACTACTCGCTCTCGCGGCGCTGCTCGTGGTCGGCGCCGGCGTGATGGTCGCGAAGATCGGGCCGCGCAACGTCATCGGCATGATCCTCTACGACCAGCGGCGTGAAGGCGACCTGAAGGTCGGCGATCGCGCGCCGGACGCGCTGCTCGTCTCGTTGGACGGGAAGACGCGGCCACCGCTCCTCGAGGCGGACGCGAACAAGCCGACCGTGTTGATCTTCGGCAGCTTCACGTGACCTCCGTTCCGGCGGTCGGTCGACCGTCTCCGGAAAATGCACGAGCAGTACGGGGACCGCGTCCGCTTCCAAACCGTCTACATCCGGGAGGCGCATCCGCTCGACGAGTGGCAGATGGACTCGAACGAGAAAGAGGACGTGTGCTACCGCCAACCGAAGACGATGGCGGAGCGCCTCGTGATCGCGAATGATTTCGTGAAGCGCTTCCAGTACCCGATCCCGCTCGCGGTCGACGCGATGGACGATCCGGTGGAGAAGGTCTACGCCGGCTGGCCGGAGCGCTTCTACATCATCGATCCGGGCGGCACGATCGTCTACAAGGGTGAGCCCGGGCCGTTCGGCTTCCACCCCGAGGAGGTGGAGGCGTGGCTGAGGACGAACGTGTGATGCATGGTTGCTTTTTTGCTCGTGTCCTCGTCCTATACGCGACATGCGCAAGATCCTCGTGCTCCTGCTGCTCTCCCTCACCGCCGCGGCACCGCAGGATTCCTACCAGCGTCTGAAGGCCGATGCCGAGCGCGAGTACTCCGAGAAATCGTTCCGCCGCGCTCACCAGCTCTACGAACAGGCCGCGAAGCTGACCCTTCCTGAAGACGAGCGGCGGTGGGTCGACCTTCGTCTGGCGGACACGGCGTGGCGCGCCGATGCGGCATCGCCGAATGAAGATCCCACCGAGAGGAACGCTGCTCGCGAGGCGCTGCTGCAGTTCGTCGGGAAGTGGACGCACGACCGGCTCTGGGCCGAGGCCAACGAATCGCTCGGCGACCTCTACGCACAGCATCCTTGGGAGCGGAACGCCGGCGCCGCGCAGCCCTACTACCTTGCCGCGCTCGACTGGTGGGCCGGCAGCAGCGATCTCGCCGTCGCGCGCCGCCGCTATCTCGACATCGTCTGGAAGCTGACGGCCGAGGGCGTCCGCTGGAACGTGCCGCGGGAAGTGCTCGTGAACGCCGTCGCCATCGCGGAGACCCCAAAGGATCGCGTGCGCGCGCGGTGGTTCCTTGCGCAGAGGATTGCGATGGAACGGACGGACGCGAGCGATGAGCGCGCCTTCGAGCTCCTCGATGAGATCCTCGCCATCGGAAAGACGAGCGATCTGTACGACGACGCGCTCCACTTCTACGCTTCGACGCTCGCCCAGCGCGGCGACTTCGCGAAGGCGCTCGAGATCTATCGTCGCATCGTCGCGGAGCTCCCCGCCGGCACCTCGCGCTTCGCCGAACAGGCCCGGCGTGCGATCGCCGAGATCCTCGAGCCCTCGGTGGGCGTACACGTGGGCGGCACGTTCCTCCCCGAGTCCGAGCAGGAAGTCTTCCTCACCTGGCGCAACGTGAAGAGCGTCCGCCTGGCGCTCGTCAGCGTCGACCTCACGAAGGACGCCCGCTACGACGAGCGCGGGCAGTGGACGAACCTCATTGCCACCGAGGGGCGGCCGGTGGTGCGGCAGTGGACGTTCGACACGAACGACACCGGCGAGCACAAGCCGGGCAGCGACCGCCTCCGTCTGGAGCCGCGCCTCCCGCTCGGCGCGTACGTTCTGACCGCATCCGCCGAGGGGAAGAGCGCGCGCACGCTGGTCCTCGTGACCGACGCGCACATCCTGGTGCACGCGGGCGCGTCGCAGACGAACATCTTCGTCTCGGACGTGATCACCGGCGAGCCGATCGCGAACGCTCGTGTGCACGTCTGGCGGCGCGTCGGGAACGACCGCTTCGTCGAGCGCAACGCGCAGACGAACGCGGAAGGACTGGCGCGCGTCGAGGACGGACAGAGGAGCGGAATGACGCTCGTCACCGTCGCGAGCGGCTCGCGTCAGGCGTATCACCAGTTCCACGACTACTCCTACGGCCGGCGCACGGAGGATCAGGCATCGTGGCGCATCTACGCGTTCACCGATCGTCCCGCGTACCGTCCGGGCGAGACCGTGCAGTGGAAGATGCTGGCGCGAATCCGCCAGAACGATGACTGGGTGACGCCGCACGGCGAGTCGCTCGACTACGAGATCGTCGACCCGCGCGGACAGAAAGTCGCCTCGGGTGTCGCGAAGCTGAGTGCCTTCGGCAGTTTCTGGTCCGAGCTCGCTCTCACCGATGCCATGCCCCTCGGCGTCTATCACGTCAATTTCAAATCGAAAGACCAGCATCGCGGCGCGGCGCAGCTCTTCCGCCTCGAGGAGTACAAGCTCCCCGAATTTCTGGTGAAGGTGTCGACGCCGGAAGGAACGCTGTACCGCACCGGCGACACCATCGAGGCGACCATCGACGCGACGTACTACTTCGGCGGGCCGGTCGCGAACGCGACGGTCGAGGTGGTCGTCCACCAGTCGCCCTTCTATCGCTACTGGACACCGTGGCGCGAGTACTCCTGGTACTACGACCCTCACCCGACGTCGTATGGCGGAACGATCGTCAAACGCGAGACCCTGCAGACCGACGGCAACGGGCGCGCGGTCGTGCGCATCGATACGCCGCAGGATTCGGGCGACATGAGCTATCGCATCGAGGCGCGCGTGGTCGACGCGTCGCGCCGCGAGGTGCGGGGTGAAGGAAGCGTGCGCGTGATGCGGCAGCGGTATTCGGTGATCGCGCATCCCGAGCACCGTGTGCATCGCCCGGGCGACAGCGTTTCGGTCGACTTCAAGGCGATGGACGCGAACGACAAGCCGGTGCAGGCGACGGGGACGGTAACCGTGTTGCGGCGGCGCAACGATCGCGAGATCAGGCCCGTCTCCGGGCGGATCGGAACGCCGCGCCCGCGCGTGGATGACGAGGGAATCCTCACTACGAAGGTCACGACCGACGCCGAGGGGGAGGCGACATTCACGTTCACGCCGAAGTCGGTTGGCTATTACGTGATCCGTTGGACGAGCACGGACGGGCCGCGCGCGCGCGACGTCATCACCGCGGAAACGGCGGTATGGGTCAGCGAGCGTGCGACGACGGAGCTCGGTTACCGCGCCGGCAGCCTGGACATCGTCGTCGACAAGGAGACGATGCGGACCGGCGAGACGGCGAACGTGATGATCGTCGCCCCGAACAGCGGCCGCTGGGTGCTCTTCAGCTCGAGCGGCGACGACCTCTTCGACACGCGGGTGCTGCGGATGGACGGCACGGTGAAGCTCGTGCAGATCCCTCTGACGGAGAAGCACATCCCGAACTTCTTCGTCACCGCGTCGTCGGTGTTCGACGTCAGCGTCTCCACCGATACGGAACAGATCGTCGTGCCGCCGGTCGAGCGCTTCATCGACGTCGAAGTAGAGACCGATCGCGAGGCCTACGAGCCACGGCAGGAGGGGACGGTCACGATCACGACCCGCGATGTGGATGGCAAGCCGGTCGCGGCGGAGGTCGGGTTGTCGGTCTCCGACGAAGCGGTGACGGCGATCCAGAGCGACATGGCGGGCGACCCGCGACAGTTTTTCTATGGCGACAAGCGCGGCAACGTCGTTCGCGTCAGCGCGGGGCTGCAGACGCAGCGCTATCTGAAGGTCGAGGAGCAGGAGGAAGAGAGGAAGAAGGAGCGCGACGAGATGGCTGTCGCGAAGCAGAGCGGCGTGGCGGGCGGTGTGGTCCGCGCGCGCGCGGAAGGCTTCGCAATGGACGCGGCGCAGATGGCGCCTCCGCCGCCTCCCGCCCCGGTTTCGGCGCCGGCTGCGGTCGCGGAGTCCATCACCGTCACGGGCGGCGAGGCCGCGAACGCGATCGAAGTCCAGGTGCGCAGCGACTTCCGCTCGACCGCCCTGTGGGTGCCGGACGTCGTCACCGATGCGAGCGGCACGGCGACGGTGAAGGTGAAGTACCCCGAGGCGCTGACGACGTGGCGGGCAACCGCGCGCGCGGCGAGCGCGGGGGCGCAGTTCGGCATGTCCTCTTCGACCACCCGGACGTCGATGCCGCTGCTCGTGCGGCTCCAGGGGCCGCGGTTCTTCGTCGCCGGCGACCGTGTCGTGATCTCGGCAGTGATGAACAACAACACCGACGAGGCTCTGACGGTGACGCCGTCACTCGAGGTCGAAGGACTCTCCCTGCAGACGCGCACGCACGCGGCGGTGACTGTGCCCGCGCGTGGCGAAGCGCGAGCGGACTGGACGGTCATCGCCGAGAAGGCGGGTCCCGCGAAACTGCGTGTGACCGCGCGCTCGTCGCAGTACGGCGACGCGATGGAGAAGACCTTCGCCGTCTACGAGCACGGCATCGACAAGCTGATCGCGCGCTCCGGCAAGATGCGTGGCAACGAAGCGCTGATCCGCCTCGAGCTCCCCCGCGAGCGCCGCGCCACCGATCTCACCGTGCAGATCGCGCCGACGCTCGCCACGACCATGCTCGACGCGCTGCCGTATCTCATCGAGTTCCCGTACGGCTGCACCGAGCAGACGATGTCCCGCTTCCTCCCCGCGGTCGTCGTGGCCCGCACGATCGAGAAGCTCGGCCTCGGCCGGGCCCGCATCGCCGGGAAGGACCTCGACGCGGTGACGAAGGCCGGCATTGCGCGGCTGTACGACATGCAGCACGGCGACGGCGGCTGGGGCTGGTGGAAGGACGGCGACAGCGACCCGTTCATGACCGCGTACGTCGTGTGGGGCTTCGCCATCGCTCGCGACGCGGGGCTGAACATCGACGCCGGGCGCGTCGACCGCGCGGCGGAATGGCTCGAACGCAATCTCGTACAGCGCGAAGGTGCCCATCACGATCAGACGTGGATCCTCCACGCGCTGTCCGCGTGGCGGAAGGCGCCGGGCGCGAATGCGCGCAAGGCATTCGACGACGTCTGGAAGAATCGCGAGAAGCTGAGCGCGTACTCGCGCGCGCTGCTCGCCCTGACCGCGCATCGCTGGGGCGACGCGGAGCGCGCGCGCGTCCTGATCCGCAATCTTGAGGACGGCGTGCGCATCGACAGGACGCCCGATCAGTCGGTATTGCTGAAGGGCGAAACGACGGCCTCGTCCAGGGGCCAGACAACGTCGGAGACCATGCAGACCGCGTACTGGGGCGCGCGCGGCTTCTGGTGGCGCTGGCACGAGGGGCCGGTCGAGACGACGGCCTTCGCCCTGCAGGCGCTCGTCACCATCGATCCCGAGAATCGCCTCGTCGAGCCGGTGATGAACTGGCTGGTGAAGAATCGCCGCGGGCGGCAGTGGAACAACACGCGCGACACGGCCATCGCGCTCTTGGCGATCAACGACTACCTCGAGCGCAGCGGCGAGCTCGCGGGTGACATCGCGTATGAGTTGTCGGTGAACGGGCGAGTCATCGCCACGAAGGCGTTGACCGCGAAGGAAGTGCTCGACGCGCCGAGCCGCTTCGCCGTCGATCCTGGTGTGCTCACGGACACCACGCAGGAGATTCTCATCCGTCGCACGCGCGGAAAGGGGCCGATCTACTTTTCGGCCGAGGCGCGGTTCGTGTCGCTCGAGGAGCCGGTGAAGGCCGCCGGCAACGAGATCTTCGTCCGCCGCGAGTACTTCCGCCTGGCGCCGCGCCCGACGCTGCTCAAGGGCGTGCAGTACGACCGCCTCCCGCTGCGCGACCAGGAGTCGGTGAAGAGCGGCGAGCGGGTGGAGGTGGTCGTCACGATCGACTCGAAGAACGACTACAGCTATCTCGTGTTCGAGGATCTGAAGCCCGCCGGCTTCGAAGCCATAGAGCTGCAGAGCGGACTGCCGCTCTATGCCCAGTCGCCGACGAAGGGCTCGGTCTGGGTCTATCAGGAGCTGCGCGATCGCAAGGTGGCGATGTTCGTCGATCAACTGCCGCAGGGCATCTGGGAGATCCGCTACACGCTGCGCGCGGAAGTGCCCGGATCGTTCCACGCGCTGCCGCTGCTCGGCCAGGCGATGTACGTGCCGGACGTGCGGGCCAACGGGGACGAGGTGAGGGTACGGGTGGAGGACTGACGGTCACCAATCCTGAGCCGCGAAGACGGCGAAGGATCAACGGAGCCCTCACGATGAACCCGCTTGTGGGTAGGGTCGTGGCGGGGGCGCCATTGACCCTTCGTCGCTTCACTCCTCAGGGTTGACGGTTGGGTTGACGGTCAGGATGACAGGTCCGCGCGCCGCTCGAGGACGACCATCGTTATGTCGTCGGTCGTCTCCAGCGCGTCCACGAGCTTGCGCGCCGAGGTCGTGTTCGCGAGCAGCTTCTTCAATCCCGCCACCCCCAGCTCCCCGTCCCCCACCACGGCCTCGGTCACGCCGTCGCTGTACAGCACGAGCGCGTCTCCTTCCGAAAGCCAGGTCGTCGACGTGCTCCATGAAGCCGAGGGCAGCACGCCGAGGATCGGGCCGGTGGACGCGACCTCTTCGATGGCGCCGGAGCGGCGAACGATCAGAGGCGGCGGATGTCCCGCGTTGGTCAGGGTGAGTTTGCCGTCGTCGCGCAGCCAGCCGATCACCGCGGTGGCGAAGCGATTGCTCGGGAGAAGCGGCGCAAGGAACTCGTGCAGGCGCTGAGTCGTGCGCGCGGGGTCGCATTCCGTCGACGCGCAGGACGCGATGCGGTGCTCGAGCTCCTCCTGGATCATGGCCATGACGATCGCGGCGGGCAGACCCTTGCCGGCGACGTCGCCGAGGGCGATCCAGAGTCGGTCGTCGTGGCGATGCGCGAAGTAGAAGTCGCCGGTGAAGGTGCGCGCGGCGCGGGAGACCGCCTGGATGTCAATCGTGGAGCTCACGACGCGATCGCGAACGGCTGGCATCGACGACAGGGCCGGTATCCTTTCTGCACCGCTTCCTCGGCCGCGCGAAAAGGGACACGATTTTCTTCGCGGATCCTCCTCGCGTCGCGGCAGGTGGGGAAGCAGACGATCTTCGTGGTCTTCGATCCGATGTAGCGGACGCCCTTCCGCCCGAGGTTCTCCAGAGCCTCGACGTCGACGCCTTCGCGGCGGAGCATCTCCCGCTTCAGTGCCGGCCCGAAGGCGTATTGGCCGACGCCTCCGGTCGAGGGGACGACGCGGTGGCAGGGGACGACGAACGGGATGGTGTTCTTCGCGCAGACGCTCCCGACCGCGCGCACGGCCCTGGGCCGGCCGACCTGGCGGGCGACCCATTCGTACGTGCGCACCTCGCCGCGCGGGATGCGCGTGAGCATGCCGAGGACGTCCCGCTCGAGGTCGGAGATCTCGTCGGTCCAGTCGACGCGCGGCTTGTCCACGCCCTCTCCTTGCAGCGCGGCGTGTACCTGTTTGCGGAGCGCCTCGGGAAGCGTTCCCGCCTTCAGCGTGCAGCCGCAACGCGCGGTGTACGCGGCATGGAATTCCTCGAACGTGCCCCGATGGATCATCCGGATGCCGCGTCCGGAGAAGGCGACCCATACGTCGTCGACCTGTTCGTAAGAATCGGCGAGGACGTCCCTGCACGAGCGCGGCGGCGCGGTCGCCAGCGACTTGATGCTGCGCGCGAGGTCGTCGACGTCGGCGACGGAGGCATCGCACGAGGGGCAGCTGCGGAGGTGCTCCTTGACCGCACCGCGCTCCTCGGCCTGCAACTCGCCGGTGCGCAGGGCGTCGACACGGGTCAGCACGGATCTACACTGCATGGGCAACCCCCTTCTTTTCGAGAGCGTCCCGCAGCATCTTGAGGCTGCGGAACACTTTTCCGCGGAGCGACGACTCGGTCGCGCCGACGGTTCTCGCGATGTCCGCGTACGACATGTCCTCCATGAATCTGAGAACGATCAGTTCGCGCGCCTCGACAGGCAGCCCGGCCATGGCGTCGCGTAGGAGTTGGGCATCCTGCTGGCGCTCGAGGTCGGTCGAGCCTTGCTCGCGCACGAACGGCCCGAGGCGCCCGTCGTCGAAGGTGTCGAGCGGCTGCTCGAGCGCACGGGTCTTCGAGCGGCGCTTGTTGAGACAGAGGTTGCGCACCATTTTGAAGAGCCACGGCCGCAGTGCGAGCGCGGCGCAGCGCGCCTCGTCGTACTGCCGGGTCAGCGCGCGGTGGGCGCGCAGCATCGCGTCCTGCACGACTTCCTGCGCGTCGAACGCGTTCTGCAGGATGCCGTGAGCGTAGCCGTAGAGCGCGGGCTCGAAGCGGTCGATGAGCCGCTCGAGCGCACCCGGCTCGCCGCGATGGACCGAAACCGCGAGGTTCTCCTCGGAGACGTCCCGGAGAGCGACGGCGCTGCCGCCGGTCCATGAGTTCTTCATGCTCACTCCAACACGGGCTATCGCACTTTCGTTCGGGAGAAAGAGAAAAGGTAAAAGGTAAAAGAGAAAGGAGGCCGCCGTCTCGTTGCGCTGCGCTCGGTCCACTTTTCTCTTTTCTCTTTGACCTTTTCTCCTTTCGCCTGAATCGCTTATCGTTCAGGGCTTCGATGCCCGAAGTCTTGCTCACTGCAGAATCGCTCACAAAATCCTACGGTTCCCGCCCGCTGTTCGAGAACCTCTCCTTCACCGTCTCCGACGGCGATCACATCGGGCTCGTCGGTCCGAACGGGTCGGGGAAGTCGACGCTGCTGAAGATCCTGGCGGGGACGGAGGATCCCGACTCGGGGACGCGCGCGCTGCGGAAGGGTCTGAGGATCGGTTATGTGCCTCAGGATGCGGTGTTTGCGCCGGGCAAGTCCGTCGAGGAGGTCCTCCTCGAGGCGCTGCACGACGCGGTCGCGCTCGACGACCACGAGAAGCATGGCCGCGTGGCGGTGGCCCTCGGTAAGGCCGGGTTTCCGGATCGCGAGCAGCAGACCGACGTGCTGTCGGGCGGCTGGCGTAAGCGTCTCGCGATCGCACGCGAGCTCGTGCGCGAGCCGGACGTTCTGCTCCTCGATGAGCCGACGAATCACCTCGACGTCGAGGGCATCGTCTGGCTCGAGGGACTGCTGCGCAGCGAGCCTGAGGCATTCATCGTCGTCAGCCACGACCGCTATTTCCTCGAGAATGTCACGAAGCGGATGCTCGAGCTGAACCGCGCCTACCCCGGCGGCCTGCTCCAGAGCGACGGGACGTACAGCGACCTCCTGGAACGGCGCGACGAGGTGCTGCGTAACGAGGCCGCGTATCAGGAGACCCTGGCGAATCTCGTCCGCCGCGAGATGGAGTGGCTCCGCCGCGGTCCGAAGGCGCGCACGACGAAGGCGAAGGCGCGCATCCAGAACGCGGAGCGCCTGATCGACGACCTCGCCGACAGCCGCGATCGGGCGCAGTCGTTCAGCGCGGAGATCGAGTTCAACGCGTCGCAAAGGAAGACGAAACGACTCTGGTTCGGGCGCGGTCTCGCGAAGTCAGTTGGCGGTTGGCAGTTGGCGGTTGACGGGGAGCCGCCGCCCGCCCCCGATCTCTCCCGCCAACCGCCAACCGCCAACCGCCAACTCTTCAAAGACCTCGACATCCTCCTCACCCCCGGCTCCCGCCTCGGCGTTCTCGGGCCGAACGGCTCGGGCAAGACGACGCTGTTGCGCGTCATCGTGGGCGAGCTCGAGCCGGACGCGGGGACGATCGAGAAAGCCGACGGGCTGCGCATCGTCTACTTCGAACAGAACCGCCAGTCGCTCGATCCGAGTGTGACGCTCAAGCGCGCGCTTGCGCCCGAGGGGGACAGCGTCGTGTACGGCGGCCGCGCGATTCACGTCGCGGGATGGGCGAAGCGCTTTCTGTTCCGGCCCGAGCAACTCGAGACCTCGGTGTCGCGACTGTCGGGAGGGGAGAAGGCGCGCATCGTCCTCGCGCGGCTCATGCTCCAGCCCGCGGACCTGCTGGTGATGGACGAGCCGACGAACGACCTCGACATCCCGACGCTCGACGTCCTCGAGGAATCCCTCATGGAGTTCCCGGGGGCACTCGTCCTCGTCACGCACGACCGCTATCTGCTCGACCGTGTCTCGACGCGCGTGCTCGCGTTGGACGGAAAGGGCGGCGCGGAGTATTTCGCCGATTTCTCGCAGGCGCTTCAGAGGTCAGAAGGCAGAGGGCAGAGGGCAGAAGCTCCTCCGCCCACGGGCGGTAGCCTGCCGGCAACGCAGAAGCCGAAACGGCTCGGCTACCTGGAGCAGCGCGAGCTCGATGCGATGGAGGCCAACGTTCTCGCGGCAGAGGAGCGGCTGGAGGAGGCGAAGAGACGTGCGGAAGATCCCGCCATCTCCTCCGACGCGAACGCATTACAGCAGCGCTACGCGGAGCTCAGTGGGGCGCAGGCGGAGGTGGATCGCCTTTACGCGCGGTGGGCGGAGTTGGAGGCGAAGGTGTAAGTGCTACCCGGATGTCGCCTAAATGCATTCTGCCCCCTAAAGATGTATACCGTACGATACACCTGACGTTTCTCCTCGGCCAGGCGGAACGCGTCAAATGGGGGATCTGACCACGGACGGGCCATGCTCTCGCGGGCTCGGCGTAGCGCTTTTTCTTTCTCGGCCCGGCCCGCTCGAGACGGCGCAGGCGGAGGTGAATCGCCACTACGCGTGGGGCGCGGAGTTGCAGGAAAAGCTGTAGTCAGGAGCTCCTCGGCGCCGCGTACAATGCGCCGCCATGACCAACAACCGTGTCAAATTCATTCGGCATGGAAATACCGAGATCCTGCGCATCGACTGGACCGACGCGATGGCCGAGGACATCCTCGCGGCCATGGAAGTAGCGAAGCGATCGATCGCCTCACGCCCACCGCGGTCCGTGAGGACGTTGACCCTCGTGTCGGGTGCGCGACTGGATCGGAGGGTAACGCAAGTCCTCAAGGACTATGTCGCGCACAATAAGCCGTATGTGCTGGCCGGAGCGGTGGTGGGATTGAACGACCTGAAGACCGTGGTGTTCAACTTCGTCAATCGGGCCACCGGCCGCTCGCTGCGGGCCATGGGATCGGCAGAGGAGGCCATGGCCTGGCTGGCCGCGGCGGAATGAACCTTCGTGGGTGCTTCTACGGAAGCTGGGAGAGGCCGAGCTTCTGTGCCATCAGCGAGTGGGTGCGACCCCGCACGGACGTCCCCTCCAGCGGCACGGTCGAGGGGAACGGCCTCGGGGGCTCTGCGCCGCCCGAAGCCGTGAACCCTCGAGATCATCCCTGAACGTGCCGTAAGGCGGAGCGACCAGCGCCGCCGGCCGTGCCGGCTATGGGCGGCGGCGCGCGGCGACGCGCTGCTGCTGCGGTGGCGCGTGCGCGGGCCGCGGCTGACGTGCCGGCCGCGAATGAAAAGCTGGTGCGTGGCTCTCGGAGTAGTCGAAGCCTTCCACGCGCTTCCGCGCGATGGTCTTCTTCGTCATTCTCTCCAGGTCCCGCACGTACGGCTCGTCGTCGGGCGTGACGAAGCTGATGGCGTCGCCGATCGCGTCCGCGCGGCCGGTGCGGCCGATGCGGTGTACGTAGTCCTCGGCGTGCATCGGGAAGTCGAAGTTGACGACGTGGGAGATGCCTTCGACGTCGATGCCGCGGGAGGCGATGTCGGTGGCGACGAGCACGCGGGCGCGGCCGCTCTTGAAGGCGTCCAGCGCGGCGACGCGCTGGCTCTGGGAACGGTTCGAGTGCAGCGCCGCGGCGTTGACGTTGTGGGCCTTGAGCTTGCGCACGATCTTGTCCGCGCCGTGCTTCGTGCGCGAGAAGATGAGCACGGAGTCGAGCGACTCGTCGCGCAGCAGGTGCGCGAGGAGATCGATCTTGCGGCTCTTCGGCACGGGATAGAGGAACTGGGTGACGGAGTCGGCGGGATTGGCGCGCCGGCCGATCTCCACGGTCTCGGGCGCGCGCAGAAACTCACTGGTGATCTTCTCGATGTCGCTCGAGAGCGTCGCGGAGAAGAGCAGCGTTTGGCGCTGTTTCGGCAGCGCGCTCACGACGCGGCGGATCTGCGGGAGGAAGCCCATATCGAGCATGCGGTCGGCCTCGTCGAGGACGGCGATCTCGACGTCCTTCAGCGAAACGTGACCGGAGCTCATGAGGTCGAGCAGGCGGCCGGGCGTGGCGACGATGACGTCGACGCCGCGGCGGACGGCTTGGATCTGCGGGGTCTCGCCGACGCCGCCGAAGATCGTGGCGCAGCGGATGCGAAGGTGACGGCCGAGCATGCGGACGTGCTCGTCGATCTGCAGGGCAAGCTCGCGCGTCGGCGCGACGATCAGCGCGCGCGCGGCATTCTTGTGCGGGCGGATGGAGATGCGCTCGAGCAAGGGCAGCACGAATGCCGCCGTCTTGCCGGTGCCGGTCTGCGCGATTCCGATGAGATCGCGGCCCGCGAGGACGCGAGGGATCGCGGAGAGCTGGATCGGAGTGGGTTGGGTGTAGCCGGCGTCGGTGATGGATTGAAGAAGCTTCGGGCTGAGCCCGAGTGTTGAAAATGACATGCCCCCGCCCCAACGGCTCCGGCATATCTTCAATTCCCTCTGATGGATAAGGCCATGGAGACGGCCCCCACTCCGGACCGCGTCTCCCCGGGCAATGATCAATGGATGGAGGCGTACATCCGAGCGCGGGTGTTGGCAACGCAGGCGTTGTAGGCCGGCACCGGCGATGGGCTGACACGCTCGCCGGCTTGCCGAGGAACGATTCTGCGGGTTGGAGAAGAGGCTGAGGCGGGCGCAGTGCAGTGAGCCTCCGACACACCCCACGTCAGGCGTGTTGCGCCGCCCGAAGCCGCGACCGCTGAATGCATCGGTGGCGTGCCGTGGCGGAGCAACCAGCGCTGGCCGGCCGTGCCGGCTAGCTCTGCGCCTTCGCTTCGCCCGCGGCTTTCACCGCCGCCGCGCGCGCGACGCGGTCTTTTTCTCTCTGCGCGGTGCGGCGCTTCCTCGCGATGGCCGCGCGCGCTTTTTCCCCATTGATCTTCGACATGATTCCTCCGGTCCGGGACTCTATCACCGGGCCGGCGCGCAATATTCCTCGCGTGTCAGGATACGCTGAGCGTGCCCGGCCCCGGAAACCGCGTACTCTGTCGCACCATCACGGAGCGCTGGAGAGGGCGCCCGCGAAAATTCAGCTAGGAGCCCAACCTTTGATTCGTTTCAGCAAAGCTGTGTTTGCCATTACCCTGGTCGTCTTCAGTTTCGCCGCCGTCTCGCTGACGGCCGACGAGTACTCGTTCGAGGTCACCAACAAGACCCGCACCACGATCAAGAAGATTCTCGTCTCCGAGGACGGTGAGGAGTACGGCTACTTCAACATCGGCAGCGGCATCAAGCCCGGCCAGACCGTCGAACTGGTGTGGGACTCGTCGACGAACGGCGAGTCGTGCGAGCAGTACGTCAAGGCCGTCTACGCGGACGGCTCGGAGTCGGAGCCCGCGACGTTCGACTTCTGCGAGTCGGACATCGCTCTGGAATTCGAGTGACCCGGCGGGTGCAGGAGAGCGATTCGTTCTCCTGCGCCCGTTCCCTCAAGGCGCACTACGCGTGCGCGCCAGACGCTTCGGGCTCGGTCCGCGACGGATGTTCGGGCGCCGGCACCAGCTCGATCGATGCGCTTCGCAATAGGAACAAGCTGAGCGCCATGACGACGAGGGAAAAACCGACGGCGGGGACGGCCAAGACCTGTCCGATCTCGGGAGTCGGCTGGGCGACGGCCACGACGAAGGCGTTCACGACGTACGTCATGACAATCAGCGTTCGCACGCGGAGCGCGGATGCGGACAGGTTGACTTTGCCCTGAGCAGTGGCGAGCCTGAGGATGCCTGTACAGATGAGCCAGAAGAGGCAGATTCCGAGCGCAGTCTCGAGAACGAACGTCAACTGCGCCGGGTTGAAGCCGAACGTGGCCGGAATCGAGACCAGAAGCGCAGCGAGAGCAAACGGTTTGGCCGTGCCGAAGTTCTCCTGGACCGAACCGAGTGGCCCCAGCGCGTTGAAGATCAGGAAATAGCCGACGGGATCGATGAGCACGTCGAGCCGCTCGAGCTTCACGTCGACGACCACGACGAGAATGCCCCAGAAAATCTGCATGAGGTTGCTGCGGATCATCGGCGTACGCCGATGATGATACTCGCAGGACACGATTCGGCATATCCGCCCCTAATCCCACATTTCTCACGGCGCGAGGGGGATCGCTTGACAGGCTGTCATCCCGAGCGTAGCGAGGGGGCTGGCGGGCGGCAAGCACGCGCATCGAGCCCCTCCCGCCCAGGTTCCTCGCTCGACGCTCGGGATGACAGCGTGAGAAATGGCGGCCAGGAGTCTGCGCGGTAGAAAGATCAGGCGCGTTGCGCCGCCCGAAGCCGCGACCGTCGAAATAGTTCGGTGACGTGCCGCAAGGCGGAGCAACCAGCGCTGCCGGCCGTGCCGGCTACGCGTGCACGCCGGGCGCTTCGCGCCCTGTCTTCTCCACGTACTCCACGTACGACCCGCCGTAGGTGAACGGCTGCGGATGATCCTCGGGGGCGAGCTCGAGGACGCGGTTGGCGAGGCCGCGGAGGAAGGTTCGGTCGTGGGACACGAAGAGCATCGTTCCTTCGAAGTCCTTCAATGCGTCGACGAGCATTTCCTTGGTCGCGAGATCGAGGTGGTTCGTCGGCTCGTCGAGGACGAGGAAGTTCGGTGGGTTGAGAAGCATGCGGGCCATGACCAGACGCGACTTCTCGCCGCCGCTCAAGGAGCGGATGCGCTTGTCGACGTCGTCGCCGGAGAACTGAAACGCGCCGAGGAGACTGCGCAGGGTGCCGATTCCTTCCAGGGGGAAGTCTTTCTGCGTCTGTTCCATCACTGTGAGATCGGCGTCGAGGAGATCGAGCGACTGCTGGGCGAAGTAGCCCATCTTGAGACTCGCTCCGAGGCGCACGTCGCCGCTGTCGGGCGTCAATGCGCCGGAGACCATCTTCAAGAGCGTCGATTTCCCGGCGCCATTCTTTCCCATGACGCACCAGCGCTCGCCGCGGCGCACCTGGAAGTCGAATCCGTCGTAGAGGGTCCGCTTGCCGAAGCTCTTGTGGACGCCCTTCAATGCGACGACGTCCTCGCCGGAGCGCTGCGGACTGCGGAAGTCGAACTTCATGACGCGCCGTTTCTTCGGCGGCTCGAGGCGCTCCTGCTTCTCCAGCATCTTCACCCGGCTTTGCACCTGGGCCGCTTTCGCGGCGTGCGCGGAGAAGCGGTCGATGAAACGCTGCTCCTTGGCGAGCTTCGCCTGCTGCCGCGCATAGGCAGCTTCCTGATTGGTCTCGCGGATCTCGCGCTCGCGCACGTAGAAGTCGTAGTCGCCGGAATAGGTCAGGATCTCGCCGTCGTCGATCTCGATGACCTTCGTGATCAGGCGGTTCATGAAGTCGCGGTCGTGCGAAGTCATGAGGATGGTCGACGGTACGGAGCGAAGGTAGCGCTCGAGCCAGACGATCGATTCGATATCGAGGTGGTTGGTCGGCTCGTCGAGCAGGAGCACGTCGAACTTGCCGAGGAGGATCTTGGCCATGGAGACACGCATCTTCCAACCGCCGGAGAGCGCGCCGACGTCGTCGTCGATCTGAGCGTCCTCGAAGCCGAGGCCGTGGAGGACCTCGCGGGCGCGGGCCTCGAGCTCGTAGCCGCCGAGGTGCTGATACTCCTCCTGGACCTGGCCGAAGCGCTCGAGGACGCGATCGTAGTCCACGCGCGACGGGTCTCCCATCAAGTGCTCCAGCTCGATCAGCTCGTGATGCAGGTCGCCGAGGCGGCCGCTGCCGGCGATGGCCTCATCGAGGACGGGCCGGCCGCTCATCTCATCGACTTCCTGTTTGAAGTACCCGATGGCGAGCTTCTTCGGCACGTTCACGACGCCGTCGTCGGCGCTTTCCTCGCCGGTGATCATGCGGAAGAGCGTCGACTTGCCGGCGCCGTTGGGCCCGACCAGGCCGGCCTTCTCGCCGGGATTGAGCTGGAACGAGGACTCGACGAAGAGGACCTGTTTGCCGTACTGCTTGCTGACGTTGGCGAAGGAGATCATGCGCGGCGACCCTAACAAGGGGCGGGGGATGCGGCTTCCCGTCGCCGTCGCCCGTTGCACGTGATGTTTGCCTGGGCGAGGATGTTCTGGCAACGGCAACGGGCAACGGGCAACGGGCAACTAATCGACCGCCGCGCGTAACGCTCGCGCCTCGTGCAGCAGCTCCGTGGCGGCCGCGTTCGTGTCGTCCGGCGCCGGTTCGTGTTCATCCGGATCGCCGAGGCCGGCGGTGCGTTGCACGCGCACGCCCTCGCGCACGAGGTCGCGGATCTCCGCGGCGTTGTCGACGCCGCGGAAGTACGCGACGTGCATCGGCTCGCCGCCTTTCTTCTGTTCCATCTCGCTCGGCTTGCCGCCGCCACCGGCGGTCTTCACTTCCACGTCTGCGATCCCGAGGAAACGTTGCAACGGACCCTGGCGGATGGCGATGTTCTGGACGTTGGCCAGGGCGACGGTTTTCTCGCGCACGGTGGCGATGCCTTCACGGATGCGGATGGCGCGGTCGGACAGCATGTACCAACGCATCTCGTAGTCCAGGCGGACGAGCATCCAGCCGAGGATCAGCTCGGAGAGGAAGGCAATCCAGCCGATGACCTCGCCGGCCTGCAGGAGCCATACGACCTGGCGGGGTGTTTTCGTATCGGAGGCGACCCAGCTGACGAAGTAGATCGCCCAAAGGAGACCGCCAATGGCGAACAGTTGCGTGAACGCCCAGCGGAAGAGGCGCAGTTTGAAGAAATTCGGTGCGGCGCGAAACACGCGTGGTGGCGATCCCGGCGGCGGCTGGGGTGTCGGCGGCACGCGGAAAAGCCGTAGTGCGGAATCTCGCCAGCTCATTTCTTCTGCAACGCCTCGCGAACGGCGCGCAGCTCCGCGGCGACTTCCCTCAAGGTGACGGCGAGCTCGTTCTCCGGGGTGGACGGCTTGTGCGAAGCGGCGCGCACGCCACGCATCTTAGTGTAGAGGAAATCGCGGACGGTCTCGAACTCGTGCAATCCCTCGATGGTCATTTCCGCGGCGGCGCTCGCGCTCGCGGTTTGGATCTGGATGCGCGCGAGCCTCAGCCAACGCTCGAGGATGTTGCTGGTCAGGTGGATGTCCTGAATGCGCGCGTAGGTGAGGGTGATCTCGCGCCGGAAGAGGATTCCCCAGCGCATGGAGATCCCCTCTCCGTCGAATTCGTACCGCATGGTGTGGTAGCGGAAATAGAAATAGACGAGGGGGATGAAGAACAGCGGCCCGAGGAGAAAGGAGGAGAAGACGTAGTACTTGAAGAGCGCCGGGGAGGGGCGATGGATGGCGAAGATCTGCTGTTCGAGGGACATCAGGAGGATGGTACACGTGTGGGGCGTCATGGACCGCCGGCATCCTTGCCCGCCGCTAGCGGGCTAGTGTCGTGTCCAGGTTGAAACCGTGGGTTCTTTGCAGCGGCGGCGGGCCGTCTGCTGCGCCGCCGCTCCTTGACGATGTCCCGCATCGCCTTGCGTCGCGGCGGCTTGCATCCAACCCACCGGCGCTCGCAAACAACCCACGGTTTCAACCTGGACACG
>CAZLGP010000239.1:0-33456 GCA_964558905.1 uncultured Thermoanaerobaculia bacterium
GGGTTGGATGCAAGCCGCCGCGACGCAAGGCGATGTGGGACATCGTCAAGGAGCGGCGGCGCAGCAGACGGCCCGCCGCCGCCGCAAAGAACCCACGGTTTCAACCTGGACACGACACTAGCCCGCATTTCTCTGTCCGCAACGTCCCGCCCGTCATCCGGTCTCCACGTCTCAGTCTCACAGTCTCACAGTCTCGAGGTCTCAAAGTCTCGAAGAGCCTGCTGCCGACCCTCTCTGAGACTCTGAGACTTTGAGACCTTGAGACTTTCCGACTCGAGGAGCCCGATCCGGGAACGGCCATTGCTCTCTCCTTCGATTGAAGAAAAACGAAGGAGGGAAGATGCCTCAGGAACGAAACGAGAAGAACACGCGCAACATCCGCGACGTGATGACGCCCAACCCGGAGTCCGTCAGTGAGAAGGACTCCATCCGGGACGTCGCCCGGATCATGAAGGATCAGGACACCGGCGTCGTACCGGTGGTGGACGGCCGAAGGATCATCGGCCTGATCACCGATCGCGACATCGTGGTGCGCGGGCTCGCCGAAGGGAAGAACCTCGAGGGTGCTCGCGTGAACGAGCTCATGACCAGGAGCGTTCGCAGCGTTCGCGAGGACGCCTCGGTCGAGGAAACGCTCGAGCTGATGAGCAACGCCGAGATCCGCCGGGTCGCGGTGGTCAACAACAACGACGAGCTCGTCGGCATCGTGTCGATCGGCGACATCGCCAGCCAGGGCAATCAGGACCGCCACGTCGGCAAAGCGGTCGAGGAGATCAGCGAGGCGCCGCCCAACAACTAAGGCGCAGGGCGCAGGGGGCAGGGCGCAGGAGAGACGAGCTCCGCGTCCGCCCTTGTCTCCTGCGCCAGCATTCTGCCCAGCGCCTTGACTCCGTTCTCCCTCGTTCTTCTGCGCCCTCCTTTGCGCCTGCACCTCTGCGCCCGCCCTGCCCTCTGCGCCGCCCTACCCTCTGCCCTCTGCCTTCTTCTGCCTTCTGCCTTCTGCCCTCTGCGCCCTGAGATCCCGGAATGTCCCGCCCGCAACGTTCCGTTCACGTTCCTCGTGAACCGGTCCATTCTTCTCACGCTCACGCTCGTTTTTTGCGCGCCCGCATTTGCGGACGTCGACCCGAAGCTCGACAAAGCCATCCGCGAAGCACTTCCCGTCTGCGAGGGCGCCGCGATCCAGTACATCGAGTCCGGAGTGAGGCTCCCGCCGCGCTTCAGTGGAACCGCGGTCCAGATCGAAAATCCGCGCCACTGCGCCGGGCAGTACATGGCCGTCCTCTCCCCCACCGGCGGCTTCTACCTCGGCTCTCCGTGGCCGATCGAAGGCGAGGAGGGGAAGACGCTCGAGGAGAAGCTGCAGAACTTCACCTGGCGCAACCTGCAGACGAACGTGACCGCGGAGATCGAAAGGAAAGCCACCGAAGACGGACTCTGGCCGGTGACGCTGTGGCAGACCACCGAGCACGGAAGGATGCCGCTCTACGGCGCGGTCGATCCGGACGGCCGCACGTTCTTCTTCGGCAACTTCAAGCGTCTGAATGGCGATCTGCTCGCTCAGCGCATGAAGCTGCTCGAATCGTTCCTGGCGAAGTCGCCGTCGAAGGGATCGGGCCCGGTGACGATCGTCGAGTTCTCCGATTTCCAGTGCCCCGCATGCCGCCGCTCATCCGTGTGGGTCGAGACGATCGCCGGGAAGCACGCGGGGAAGGTGCGCTACATCCGATACGATCTGCCGCTGTCGGGACATCCATGGGCTTTCCCGGCCGCGCTTGCCGGCCGCGCGATCTACCGGCAGAAGCCGGACTTCTTCTGGGACTTCAGGAAGACGGTTTACGACAACCAGGACTCGCTGAACGCATTCACGTTCTGGGATTGGGCTCGCGCGTGGGCCGAGGATCATGAGCTCGACGTAGAGCAGTACGACGCGGATCTTCAGAACGCGGAGCTGCGTGCCGAGATCCTCCACGGCGCGGGACGGGCGCTGAGCAGCGACGTACGCGCGACGCCGACGTACATCGTCAACGGCGCGATCGTCGATGCCGGGAACAACGGCGAGGCTCTTGCGGCCTACGTCGACAAGCTGCTCGCGAAGTGACGCGCCAGCGCCGTCACTTCCGCGTCGGAGGTTCTATTTTCCATGCGCATCGTCCTGCAGACGGCACGAGCGCCCGGAGGCTTCATCAGATCGCCTGCCAAACGAGGTCGAGGAACGCTTTGAGCATCCTGCCGGTCAGTCCCCAGATCTCGTAGTCGCCATACCGGTAGAAATACGCCGGATACTCGTTCTGGCGGAATGGCACGTAGCGCACTTCGGGATTACGCACGTCCAGCAGCGCTTCGATGGGAACCTCGAATACTTCCACGACCTCGGATTCCTGGATCACATACTCGACCGGCTCGTGAATGACGCCGGCGAACGGCGCGACGAGGAATCCACTGTGCGTGACGAGATCGTCGAGGCGTCCGATGAGCTCGACGTCCGCCGGATGGATCCCCACTTCTTCCTCGGCTTCGCGAATGGCGGCCTCGTGGAGCAGCTCGCCCGCCTCGAGCGCGCCGCCCGGAAACGCGATCTGGCCGCTATGCGCGGTGAGGTTCTCTGAGCGGCGCGTGAAGAGGATCGAGTATCCGGGACCGTTGCGGATCAGCGGGATCAGCACGCATGCGCGCCGATGCTGGGGGGCAACGATCTCCACGGCCGGACGGCGCGCGAGGATCTCCCGCAGGTTCGCGAGTGCGGTCTCATCGAACACGCGCCGTCCCCCACGGTACGGGCTCGAGCATCGGCACGTCCTGCAGCGCGTGATACAGGCGGATCGTTCCGCCTTTGCGCCACGGCAACGGAATCTCCGCGGTCTCCCCGGGATGCAGATCCTTCGGCAAGGCGAGCCACTGATCGTGGATGACGACGTCGCCGTCGAGCCATTTCACGATCAGCCGGTACCCGGGCTGGCCGTAGACACGCGTGCGGATCGTCGCGTCGCCGGTATTGCGGATGACGAGAGGATCCGCGGAGACCACTTCGAGCTGGGGAAAGAGAGGCACCCTGCTGTCATGCCGAGCGTCGAGCGAGGGACCTGGGCGGGCGTTGCGCACTGCGCGTGCCTGCCGCCCCACCCGCCCGGGTCCCTCGCTCACACTCGGGATGACACCAAGCGCGTCGAGGTATCCCTCCACCGTCTTCTCGAGCGCCGCGTTCTCTTCCAGCCACGCGCGCTGCTTTGCCGCGGGCGAAGGAAGGTCGGCGCTGAAGAACTCCACCAGCCTCTCGACCTCGCCCACTCCCAGAGGCACCTTGAACACCACGTCGTCCGGTAGCTCCGCGAACTGCGCGTAGTCGCTCACGGCCACCGGCTTCCCCGCGTCGAGCGCGCGAATCAACGTTCCCGAGGTTTCGCCCGCCGAGGGGTAGCGCAGATTGACGAAGCGATCGGCGATCGCGTAGTAGCGGGGAAACTCGTCATCGGCAACGTAGCCGGTCATCACGACGCCTTCCCCCTGCAGCGACTCCGCGTCGATGTTGGGTGCCGGCTCGCCGACGATCAGCAGCGCCAGCCGGGGATCCTTCGCCCGCGCGATCCGGAACGCCTCGAGCACGACCTCGGTCCGCTTCGCGGAGGTGAGAAATCCGAAGAAGCCGATCACTCGCTGGTCGGGTGCGAACATCGCCCCGCGCTCGAACGTCCGGGTCTCGTGCACGTACGGGTGCGGCACGACGTGGATCGGCGTCGCGACGCCGAACGACCGCAGGCAATCGTGCGCGTAGCGGTTGTGGACGATCACGCTGCGCGCTCGACGCGCGACGTCGACCGAGGCCGGCAAGAGAAAGTTGCCCATCTCGCTGTGCAGTCCCGCCGCGCGACCGCGTGCCCATGCCGCGCCGGCAGGGCCATGATTCGCCTCCAGCGCCGCCACGTACGCGTCCGCGTCGCCGCGCGCGAGCGTCATCTCGACGATCAGGTGATGCAGCACAAGGTCGTGCAGCACGACGACGCCCGGCCGCTTCATGGCCTCGGCGTAGATCGCCTCGTGGAAGGGGTTATTGCCGAGCTGATAGATGACGGCGTCGTACTCGTCGAGTCCTCGAGTCGTCCAGTCGTCGAGGGCGTCGACGGTTGGCGGTTGGCGGTTGGCGGTTGGCGGGAGACCGAGGATTGCTCGTTCGAGAGCAGGCAGCAGCAGCGAGGAGTAGTGTGCGACGCCCGTTCGCGCGGGTGGCAGCGGCGTCAGCACGGCGATCCGGCGTGGCGTCTCTCCCGCCAACCGCCAACCGCCAACGGCCAACCGGTCCATCAGTCCGCGCTCTTCTTCGCCTGCGCCGCGAGCCACGCTTCGATCAAGCCGTCCAGATCGCCATCGAGAATGCGGCTCGGGTCGCCGACCTCGTACTGCGTCCGGAGGTCCTTCACGAGCTGATACGGCTGGAGGACGTACGAGCGGATCTGACTGCCCCAGCCGATGTCCTTCTTCTCACCGGCCAGGTTTGCCTGCTCGACTTTCTGCTTCTCCTGCTCCAGCGCGTAGAGGCGGGCGCGGAGGAGGTGCATCGCCGTCGCGCGGTTCTTGTGCTGGCTCCGCTCGTTCTGGCAGGTCACCACGATGCCCGTCGGCAGGTGCGTGATCCGGATCGCGGAATCGGTGACATTGACGTGCTGTCCGCCGGCGCCGGAGGAGCGGTAGGTATCGACGCGAAGGTCCTTGTCGTCGATGTCGATCTCGATGGTGTCGTCGATGTCGGGCATGACCATGACCGACGCGAACGAAGTGTGGCGTCGCTTCGCCGCATCGAACGGAGAGATGCGCACGAGGCGATGCACGCCGGTCTCGGCTTTCAGGTAACCGTACGCGTAGTCCCCGCGCACCATCACCGTCGCGCTCTTGAGACCCGCCTCTTCACCGGCCTGGTACTCGAGCATCTCCGTCGACCAGCCCTTGCGCTCGCAGTAGCGGAGGTACATGCGCAGCAGCATCTCCGCCCAGTCCTGCGACTCCGTGCCGCCGGCGCCGGGATGGATGTTGACGATCGCGTCGCGGAGGTCGTGCTCGCCGGAGAGCTTCATGGTGAGCTCGATGGCGTTGATCTCCAAGTCGAGCTGCGCGACCAGCGCCTCGATCTCGCCGTCGACGCTCTCGCCCTCCTTCTGGAACTCGAAGAGAACGTCGAGGTCGCCGAACTTCGAGTCCAGCGACTCGCTCGAGGCGATGCGCTTCTCCACCCGAGCGCGTTTGCGACCCACCTCCTGGGCCTTCTCGGGATCGTCCCAGAAGCCAGGCGCCGACATCTCGCGCTCGATCTCGTCTAAGAGTCTGCGTGCGGAAGCGGGGTCAAAGATAACTCCGCACGGAACGGAGTCGGGTCTGCAGGTCGTCGATCTTCTGAGGAATGTCGTCGCGCATGTCTCTCTCAGTCTATCCCGCGCGTAGACGCGGGATCTCCGGGTGCGCCCGAGCGTAACATGAAGTTCAGACGCTGCCGGTGTCGCCAGAGACCCCGCGTCTTCGCGCGGGGTAAACTGAAAACCAAGCCACGCCCGCGCACGCCGCCCACGCGAACCAGTCGCCGAATTTCACGTACGGCGTGGTCTCCGTGCGCGGCTCGAAGGTCGCGTAGATGATGCCCTCGCGGCCCATGGGGATGGACTCGAGCACGCGCCCGGTCGGATCGACGAAGGCGGAAATGCCCGTGGTCGCGGCGCGGAGGAGATAGCGATTCCCCTCGATGGCGCGGAGGCGGGCCTGCCACAGATGTTGTGCAGGCGCGGACGTCCCGTCGTACCAGGCGTCATTGGTGATGGTCACCAGCACGTCCGCACCGTTGCGGATCTGGGAGCGGGTGATCTGCGGGTAGACGATCTCGTAGCAGATCGCCGGGCCATACCGGAGCTTCCCGCCGAGGGGAGACTCGTTCGTGCCGAACTCGAACTCGCCGACGGCGCGCACGAGCTTCTCGGCGAAGAAGAGCACGCGCCGCAGGGGCACGTACTCCCCGAAGGGAACGAGCCGGATCTTGTCGTAGTGCCCGATCGTCCGTCCGTCGCTGGCGAGGAACGCGGAGTTCCACAACTTGTTCGGACGCGCCGGGTCGGTCGCGACCGAGCCGAGGATGATGTCGATGTCGTGCTCGCGGGACAGCTCCTCGATCGACGAGCGATAGAAGTTCGTCTCGGTGTACGACAGCGGGACCGTCGACTCCGGCCAGATGACGATCTTCGCGCCGTTCCGCGCGGCATCGACGGTCATCCCGACCATCTTCTGATAGATCGCGAGCACGTTGTCTTCGTCCCAGCGCATCTCCTGGGAGATATTCGGCTGCAGCAGGGCGGCCTTCACTGCATCGCCACCCTGCGGCCGGGCGATGAGCTTCGAGGCTACCAGTCCCGTCCCCCACCACACGAGCAGCACGATGCCCAGCGTGCCGACGACGACCACGCGGGCAAATGGAGTAACGCGCTGCGTCACGAGCCAGGCGATCACGACCGACGGCAGCAGTACGAGCGCGCCCACGAAATACGGTCCGAAGGCGCGGTCGATCTGAATCAGCGACGTGGAGTCGATCATGGCCGTCGCCACGAGGTTCCAGGGGAAGCCCGTCAGGAGGAAAGTCCTCGCAAACTCAATGGCCGCCCAGGCGAGCGGAACCAGCAGCCAAGGCAGGAAGCGCTCGCCGAGACGCAGCCGCTTCACGATCGCCGTGAACGCGCCGCCGTAGAGTCCGAGGACCAGCGCCATCGCCACGAAGGCGAGCACACCGACGAAATACGGCAGTCCGCCGTAGTGCGACATGACCCGCACCACCCACGGAACCATGATCAGCCACGCCGTGGTGAGCGCCGTCCAGCCGAGGAAGAAGGCCTCCCAGGTCGTCCGCGCGCGCATCACCGCGACGAGCAGCGGCGCGAGCGCGAGGAACATCAGCCATCCCTGCGCGGTATCCGGGAATGAGAGCGCGAAGAACACGCCCGTCGTGATGGCGAAAATGAAGCGGAGAATCATTGATGGTTGTCGTTTGTCAGTGGCCAGTCCGGAGTCCGGAGTCCTGAGTCCTGAGTCCTGAGTCCTGAGTCCTGAGTGCCGAGTGCTGAGTCTGAGTCCTGAGTCCGGAGCTGCTACCGCCCTACTCAGGACTGAGGACTCAGGACTCAGGACTGCTACGGCTACCGGCAACTATTTCTTGAACAGGGCGTCGAACGCCTTCCGCGCGTCGGTCTCCGACATTGGCTTGCTGCCCTTGTCGGCGGCGAGGTCCTTGACGATCTTCGGCTGGAAGAAGGTGCACTGGTTCTTGACCTGCTTGCCGACCACCCGCTCGGGGATGTTCTCGCGGCACTCCCACAGGGTCGTGGCGTCGAAGAAGCGGCAGTTACCACAGGTATGGAGGTCGGCGCCGCAGGCGAGGCAGGCGTCATCGAGGGTCAGCTCGCCGAGGCTGTGGCGAATTTGACTGCATTTGTTGCACTTGAATGCGTCGGGGCCGAAGCCGCCGGCGGTGCGTCCGCGAGGCGCGTCCTCGAGCCGCTGGCGCTGCGGTTCCGGACGCGGTCCGGACGGACGCTGGGTCTGGCCTCCTCCGGAGCCCTGGCCGTAGCCGCCTCCGTCCTGATAGCCACGATGTTTGTACTTGCGATCGCTCACGTTCACCTCGGAAGAAAAAGCCAGAGTGCTCCGACAATGATGGCGACCACGATCAGAAAGAAGAACAGCTTGATCGCCACTTTCGCCAACTTCAGCACGACCCACAGAACGAGGATGGCGATGAGGAGGGCAATGAGCTCAGGAGTGCTCGGCATTCGGGAATGCGCCTAGTGTAACAACGTTCGTTCGCGAAACTAGTCCAGGGGACGCATAAAGTCGCAAAGTCTCAAAGTCGCAAAGTCTCAAAGATCGCGTTGGCCAACTCTCTGAGACTTTGCGACTTTGCGACTTTGCGACTCTTGCGACGAACTGCCCCCTCGAGGCACCACCGCCGTCCGACCTACACCACCGTCCTGAGCGGCTGCTCCACATACTGTCGCAGAGTCTTCAGGAACTCCGCTCCGGTCGCTCCATCGACGATACGGTGGTCGCAGGACATCGTCACCTTCATCCGGTCGCGGATGGCCAGCTGGCGGTTCGCATCGGCGACCGGGCGCGCTTCGGCGGTGCCGATCGCCAGGATCGCCGCGTTCGGCGGATTGATGATCGCGGTGAACTCCTCGATTCCCCACGCGCCGAGGTTGGAGATCGTGAACGTCGAGCCCTGATACTCCTCGGGCTTGAGGCGGCGGTTTTTCGCCTTGTCCGCAAGCGCTCGCACTTCCGCGGCGATGTCGCTGACCGACTTCTGGTCGGCGTTGCGGATCACCGGCGTGATCAGACCTTCGGGCGTCGCCACGGCGACGCCGATGTGCACGTCGCCGTGCTGCGTGATCGCGTCGTCGCCCCAGCTCGCGTTCACGTTCGGGTGATGGCGCAACGCCAGGGCGATGGCGCGGATGAGGAAGTCGTTGAGACTGATCTTCGCGCCGGTCATGTCGATGAGCTGCTGCCGGATCGACACGAGGCTCGTCACGTCGAAGTCGGCGGTGAGGTAGAAGTGAGGGATCGGACCGGTCGACTCCGCGAGCCTCTTCGCGATCGTGCGGCGCATCGCGGTGAGGGGGATGATCTTCGTCTCGAGCGCGGGCGCGGACGTCAGCGTCGGCCGCGTGTCGACGCGCTTCTCCGGCCCCGCGGTCTCGGGACGGGGTCCGGCACTCTTGACGTCCGCGGCGACGATCCGTCCCCGCGGTCCGCTCCCCTGCACGCTCTCGAGGCTCACGCCCATCTCACGCGCCATGCGCCGTGCGAGCGGCGACGAGCGCCTGCGCTCTCCCGATTCGGACGACGGCCTCGCGACGGCGTTCGACGAAGCCTCGGACGCGGTGCGATCGCGGCGCGGTCCCCTCTGCTCGATGGCCTCGTGGTACTCGCCGGTCGTGTGCTTGACGCTTTCCTTCTTGTCGGTCGAGCGGCGCTGCTGCGGCCCTTCTTCTGTTTCTTCTTCCTTCTCTTTTTCTTCTTCTTTCGGGGCAGGCTCTTTCTTCGGAGCGGGCGCGTCGTCGCTCTCGCCCTCGGCGAGGATCTTCACGAGCACGTTCCCGACCGGAACCATGTCGCCTTCGTTCGCCTGATGGGCGCCGAGCTTCCCGTCGGCCTCGGCCTCGAGATCGAGGTTGACCTTGTCGGTCTCGATCTCCGCGACCGGCTCCCCCTTCTTCACCGCGTCACCCGGCTGCTTGTACCACTTGACGACCTTTCCCTCGGTCATCGCGTCGCCGGCTTTGGGCATGATCAGTTCTGGCATAGGTCTCCAGTGCTGAGTGCTGAGTGCTGGGTGCTGGAGTGCAGAGTCGCCGGCGGGCGGGACTCAGCACTCAGCACCCAGCACCCGGCACTACGATCGATACATCACCTTTCGAATACCGCGTTCAATCTCGGGCTCATGCGGCGTCGCGAGGAGCTCGAGATTGCGCGCGTACGGCATCGGCACGTCCTCGCCGGTCACGCGATACACCGGCGCGTCGAGCTCGTCGAACATCGCCTCGGTGATGCTCGCGGCAATCTCGGCGGCCGCACCGAACGGCTTCCACTGCTCCTGCACGACGACCGCGCGATGCGTCTTCGCGACCGAGTCGTAGACCGGGTCCATGTCCAGCGGCCGGAGCGTGCGGAGGTCGATCACCTCGCACTCGATGCCTTCGTCCTTGGCCAGCTTGTCCGCGACGATGAGCGAAAGCTGCAGCATGCGGCTGTACGAGACGATCGTGACGTCCTTCCCCTCGCGCGCGACACGCGATTCTCCGAATGGCACCGTGAAGTCCGGATCGTCCGGCACTTCGCCCTTCATTCCGTACAACGCGGCGCTCTCGAGGAAGATCACCGGATCCTTACCGCGGATCGCGGTCTTGAGCATCCCCTTCGCGTCCGCGGGCGTGGCTGGCGCCACGACATGGATCCCGGGGAAGTGCGCGTAGAAGGACTCGAAGGACTGCGAGTGCTGCGCGGACAACTGCACGCCCGCGCCCTGAGGTCCCCGGATGACCATCGGCACGTCGACCTGCCCGCCCGAGAAGTACCGGACTTTCGCGGCGTGATTGAGGATCTGATCGGCGGCGACGATGGCGAAGTTCATCGTCATCATCTCGACGATCGGCCGCAGGCCGAGCATGGCCATCCCCACCGCGGTGCCGGCCATTCCCGCCTCGGCGATGGGAGTGTCGATGACGCGTTTCGGGCCGTACTTCTTGAGCATGCCCGCGGTAATGCGGAACGTGCCTTCGTAGACGCCGATGTCCTCGCCCATGATGAGGACGTTCGGGTCGCGGTCCATCTCCTCCATCATCGCTTCGCGGATCGCGTCGCGGTAACTCTTCTCAGCCATGTTCCTCTCTCGAGCTCAGTAGGGTCAGACCCGGAAACTCTAATCAACACTCCACCCGTCCAGCCGTTCATTAGAGTTTCCGGGTCTGACTCTGCTTCACTCACTCATGTTCACTCTCGCGCACGGGCCGCGGTCCGTGCTCGGCCACGACGTCCGTGAACAACTCCTCGGGCTCCGCGAGCGGAGCCTCTTCGGCGAACTTCACGGCCTTGGCCGCTTCTTCGGTCGCCCACGCGTCCATCGCCTTCACGTCCTCATCGGCGAGTCCGCAGATCTCGGAGAGGCGGTTGCGGAGGATGACGATCGGGTCGCGCTGGCGGTGCTCCTCGACTTCTTCCTTCGGACGGTACGGCTGCAGGATGTCGGCCGCGCCGTGTCCGGAGAAGCGGTAGGTCATCGCCTCGATGCAGTAGGGCCTGCCGGTCTCGCGCACCTGCCTCACGACGCGATCGGCAACGCCGCGGACGGCGAAGATGTCCTGCCCGTCGACTTTCTCGGTGGGGATGGCATAGGCGCGGACGCGGGCGGAGAGATCGGTCAGCGCGGAGTGGCGCTCGATCGAGGTGCCCATCGCGTAGCCGTTGTTCTCGATGACGAAGATCACCGGACACATGCCCTGATGTCCCCACAGACCGGCCATGTTCATGGCCTCGTGGAACGAGCCGATGTTCATGGCGCCGTCACCGAAGTAGCAGACGGCGATGCGCTCGGTCCCCTGGTAGCGGAGCGCGTACGCCGCGCCCGCGGCGAGGGTGAGATGCCCGCCGACGATGCCGTAGCCGCCGTAGAGGCCGTGCTCGGCATCGAACAGATGCATCGAGCCGCCCTTGCCCTTCGAGACGCCGCTCGCCTTGCCGAAGAGCTCGGCCATCACTCTGCTGGGGTCGGAGCCGAGGACGAGGGCTTGCGCGTGATCGCGATACCCGCAGAACACGATGTCGTCGTCGCCCAGAGCGCTGAGGATGCCGGAGGCGACCGCTTCCTGGCCGATATAGACGTGGAGATAGCCACCGATCTTGCCTTTGCGGAACTCGCGCTCGGTGGCCTCTTCGAAACGGCGGATGAGGATCATCTGCCGGAGCAGCTCGGTCCACTCCGGAGCGCAGGCCAGCTCGGCCACCGCTGCGGAACTGTTGTCTTTCTTTGCTTTAGCCATCGTTCAAAACACGGGCGAGGCGTTGCACATCGCAGGCCGTGGCGGCGGATTCTATACAACACCGCCGGTCAGAGGAGCACGAAGGACTCGTGGGCCTTCAGCGCGCGGTCGAAGGTGACGGTGTGGTCACAGCCGGCCCGGGCATTGCGGAGGCCGATCAGGTAGTCGGCGAAATCGCCCGGGCCGGTGCGGTAGGCGCGGAGGGCTTCGCGCAGGAGATTGCGGTCTTCGAAGACGAAAAGCGCCGTTTCGATCAAGTCTTGGATCACGTTCGCGATTCTCTCGCGGGTCAGCCCATAACCCGCTCGAAGCGTCCACACCGTTTCACAGACCACGACGTCATCGACGAAGAGGGTGTCTTCGGCTCGAATCGTGCGCTCGGCGAGTAACGCCACCCGTCTGCCCTGCGCCGGATCGTCCTGAACGAGAGCTCGCAGCAGGACGTTCGTGTCGACTCCGATCAACGTTTCTTCCCCACGTGTTTCTCGGTGAGATGACGACCGATCGCCTCGTCCATCTCTTCAAGGGTCAGCGCGCGCGCGACCTCATTTCCGAGCATCCCGAATATCCGCTTGTAGTCCTTCCGCAGCGGCTTCACCGTCACCTGTCCGCGCTCGTCGATGGCGAAATCCAGGACGTCGCCTTCCTGCACGTTCAGCGCTTTGCGCACGTCCTTCGGGACGGTGATCTGACCCTTGCTGGTGATGGTCGCTTCTGGCATGAAGATCTCCTTACCGGCGGTAAGGATAACATCCGCCCCTACTCGTCCAATTTCGTTCTCCGCGCGATGAAGAACAGCGCCACCATCGCGAGAATCGCTCCGTTCACCGCGAGCGCGACGCTGATCGACCAGCGCTGCGCGACGTAGCCGGCGAGGAGGTTGCCGAGGGGCATGCCGCCGCGAAAGGCGAGCATGAAGATCGACATCACCCGGCCGCGCATCTCGTCGCTGGTCGTGAGCTGGACCAGGGAGCTGTAGAGCGCGATCACGCCGACGATGCACACCCCCGAGCAGAATGCGATGAGCAGCGACAGCGGCAGCGAGCGCGAGAAGGCGAACGCCACGAGCAACGCCGCGAACGCGAGCTGCAGCTTCAGCGCAACCTTCCCTTTGTTCGCCACATGCGCCGTCGCGGCGACGACCAGCGCGCCGGTGACCGAGCCCAGCCCGTACGTGGTCATCATCCACGCATACCCGCCCGCGTCCAGGCCGAAGATCGACTTCGCCACGACGGGCAGAAAGGTCACGATGGGCATCCCCAGAAACGTGCCCGCGAACGCGAGGAACGTCAGCATGAGGAGCTTCGGGCGTTGCGCCACGAAGCGGAACCCCTCCTTCATCTCGTCGAGCATCCCCCCCTGCTCCGCCGCGGGACGCCCGGCCGGCGAACGGATCAGCAGCAGCGCGACGATCACGGCGAGGAACGACATCCCGTTCACCGCGAAGCAGATGGCGGCCCCCCAGGCCGCGAGCGCGATTCCGGCGAGAACCGGGCCGATGACCCGCGCGAGATTGAACTGCATCGAGTTCATCGCGATCGCGTTCGGGAGGTCCTCGCGTTTCACGAGCGTCGGCAGCAGCGAGATGTACGCCGGGCCGCTGAACGACTGCGCGCTGCCGGTGAGGAACGAGAGCAGGAAGATGTGCCACACCTTCACGTTGCCCGAGAAGAGCAGCACCGCCAGGATGAACGCGAAGGCCATCTGCAGGTACTGCGAGAACAGCATGATCTTCTTCCGCTCCACGCGGTCGGCGACGACGCCGCCAAAGAGCGAGAAGACGAGCATGGGGCCCGTCGCGAGAAATCCGTCCACGCCGAGGAGGAAGGCGGAGTTGGTCATGCTGAGGACCACCCACCCCTGGGCGACGGTGGCCATCCAGGTGCCGGTCGTCGACAGGAACGCCCCCAGCCACATCACCCTGAAGTCGCGGTAGCGAAGTGCGCTGAAGGTCCGCGCAAGGCGTCCTTCCGGCGGCCCTGGATGGGGTGACGGAGCTCGCGCCTCCTGCTCGAGCGCCTGTTCCTGAGGTAGCGACGCGCTCATGCCTTCAGTTTCAGGCGCGCGGTCGTGCCGGCGGTGTGCGCGTGACAGATGGCGATCGCGAGCGCATCCGCCGCGTCCGCCGACATCTTCAGCGTCGCACAGTCGGGCAGCAGCATGCGCACCATCTTCGCGACCTGCTCTTTCTCCGCTCCGCCGTAGCCGACGACCGCGCTCTTGACCGAGCGCGGCGCATACTCGAAGACCTCCAGTGCGCAGGCCCGCGCCGCGAGCAGAGCCACCCCGCGCGCGTGCGCGAGCTGAATGAGGCTCTTCACGTTGTGTCCCGCGAAGGGGAGCTCCACGGCCACCGCCACCGGCCGCGTCCGGGCGATCACCGCGCGCAGTCCGTCATGGATCACCTCCAGCCGCTCCGCAAGCGCCGCGCCGCGCCGCGTGTGGATCGATCCCTGCTCGACCAGCGTGAGCCGCCCCCGTTCATAGTCGATGACGCCGAAGCCGGTGGTGATGGAGCCGGGGTCGATTCCAAGGATGCGCACCGGGGGGATTATCGCCGAGACTCGCGTCTTCGCGTCGCCGCATGTTCGCCGTTCGGAGTCTCAAAGTCTCAAAGTCTCAAAGAACGTGGCAACGACCCTCTTTGAGACTTTGAGACTTTGAGACTTTGCGACTCCACGCCTCGAAGACGCGAAGACGCGAGACGCGAAGAATCGACCGACAACTCGACGCGGCGACTCGACGACTCACGTCCAGAACCTCACCTCGAAGATCGGCCTCCCCTCCGCCCTGTACTTTGCCTCGTAGTTCGTTCGTGGGACGTCGTCCGGACCGGGAATGCGCCGTTCCGAGCGGAACGCCGCCTCGATCAGCGGCGCGGCGACCTCGAAGTACTCGCGATGATCGGTCACGTAGATCGCGCTCCCGCCCCCAACGAGCACGCGCCGGATCTCCTCCAGCACCTCGGGCCGGATGATCCGGCGCTTCTGCTCCTTCTTCCGCGGCCAGGGGTCGGGAAAGTAAATGTGCAACTCGGCGATCGACGCCTCCGGAATCATGTCTCGGAGGACGAGGAACGCGTCGTGGTTGATCAGCCGGACGTTCGTGATGTTGCGCCTGAGCACGCGGTCGCGGATGACGCGGTGATAGTGCAGCGACTTCTCGATGCCGATGAGGTTCGCGTCGGGACGCTCCTGGGCCGTGGCGATCAGAAAGCGGCCCTTGCCTGAGCCGATCTCCAGAATCACCGGATTCGGATTGCCGAACAACACCTGCAGATCGAGACGATGGAACCCGCTCGCGCGTGGATTGATGACGAGATCGGATTCGCTGAACGGGTTGGCGGTTGGCGGTTGGCGGTTGTCGGTGGACATTCCGGGTGCGGAAGCTACAACCCTCACCGCGCCGCCCGCAACTCGCACCCGCAACCTCAACGCAACCCGCAACACCTCACGCCTCGGCCGCGCGCCAGAATGGCGTGGCATCGACCATCTTCCGGATCGTGATCAGCAGCGAGGGATCCTGCCTCAGCCGCGAGCGGATCCAGCGGACGAAGCGGAGGTCTCCACCGTCATTGCCGCCCCGGCCCAGGTGCGCGAGCCAGGCGTCGGGATCGCCGTCGAACACCCGCACGAGGACGTGGTAGCGAAGAAACTCCGCCACGACGGAGTGATCGCCGGTGGGCATGAGGACCACGTTCGTGGCCATCTCGGGGCGGCGGACGCGCCTGCGCCCGACGGCACGGGTGTAGATCTCGACGACGTGCTCGACGCGATCGCCCGTGCGCTCCACGCGCGCGGCGATGGAGGTCACGCGCAGACGTTTTCCTCCGGCGCGGACGACGTCACCGACCGCGGGTGCCGGTCCCGGCCTACGAGTCAGACGCCGCTCGCAAATCCGCCTGCGACTCCCAGGGGCGAACACCTCCAGCACGTATAAGTTACTGATCTGCCTCAATTTGACTCCTATCAGCGTCACTCGCGCGCCCTCCTTCACGGAGTGTGCGGAAATCCATGTTTACCTACCTCCGGCCGTGGTAAGGTCAAAAAAAAGACCTATGACTTCGGTGACGAGCGTCCAAGTCGACGAGCAGGATTTCGAGGCGGTCTACGGCCAGTACTTCGACCTCCTCGCGCAGATCGCGGTCTTCAAGTTCCAGGTTCCCGATTCCGAGGCGGAAACGCTGGTTCACGACGTGCTGATCAGCTATCTGCGCAAATCCGCGGACATCGTCGAGCTGCGCTCGTGGCTGATCGGCGCGATCTGCTACGCGAGCCGGCACTACTGGCGGCTGAACGGAAGGACGGCCGGAGGGGATGGGCAGGTCGAGCTCGATCGGGTCGATCCGGCGTCGCTGCGAATCCTCGACAGCCTCCCCGATCAGATCGCCGCGCGAGAGGCGCTGGAGTGCCTGGCGCCGCGCTGCCGGGAGGTGCTGCACATGCGTTACTTCGAAGGCTGTACGGTCGCCGAGGTGGCCACCCGCCTCGGTGTGAAGACAAAGTACGCGCAAAAGCTCATCACCAAGTGCCTCCGGCGCGCCGAGAGGCTGTACAGCCAGAAGGGACGCGGACGATGATCAACGAGAGAAAGCCCGCGGTGGTGGCCGGTTTCCGGCGGCGCATCAATCACTCGCGCGCGCAGGAGTTTGCCGAAACCGCGCGACGCCTGCAGCGCGAGCGCCTGGAGGCGGCGGAGGTGGTCGAGAAGTTGTTGAAGGAAACGCCGCGCGAGGATTGGCCGGCGCTTGCGGAGCGCGGGGATCTGCAGACCTGCGGAGTACTCGAGCGGCTGGGGAACTCCGTCGCGGCAACGCTCGACCGCGACCCGTGTCGCGCGCTCGCGATTGCGGAGCTCGCGGCGTCCCTCACTGAAGGGATCGCGCCCACCGCCTATCCCCGAGTGGTCGTCGCCCAGCTGCGCGCGCACGCGTGGAAGGACGTCGGCCAGGCCCTCGCGTATCTCGGGAACTACCAGGAGGCCCTGAGCGCATTCGACCGCGCGGAGTCAAACATCTCCGATTTCGGTGCGCTCGGCCACGATCGCGCGATCGTCCGTTTCACGCGCGCCTCGACGCTCCAGGAGCTCGACCGTCACGAGGAGTCGATGGCGCTGCTCGCCGAATGCAAGGAGGTCTTCCGCGAACACGCCGACGAACGCCGGCTGATGCTCTGCGGCATCGCGGAAGGCGTTCTGCTGCATCGCCTGCGCAGGTACCGCGAGGCACGCGAGGCGTACCTGCTGCTGCTCGCGGAAACGCGCGACTCGATCGATCGCGAGTCGCTCGCGTGTCTGCACAACGTGATCGGCTTCTGCTCGGTCGACCTCGGCGACTACGCCGCGGCCGAGGTGCATCTATCCCGCGCGATCGAGCTCTTCGACGATCTCGGCCAGCCGTTGCGCGTCGCGCGCGCGGAGCTCGGACGGGGTCGGATGTTCGTGCGCAAGGGAGAAGTCGACCGCGGCATTGCACACCTCCGCGTCATCAGGGCCAGGTTCCGCCGCCAGGGCATGACCGAGGAAGCCGGGATCTGCGCTCTGGACATGGTCGAGGCGCTTCTTCTCCGCGGAAGCGTTGCCGACGCCGAGGCTCTCGCGCGACAGGTCATCGACAACTTCACGACCGCCGGGCTCGACGCGCGTGCAATCACCGCCCTCGGCTACCTGCAGGAGGCGATCGCCGCGCGTCGAGCGTCGACGTCGATGGTAAGCGACGTGCGCGAGTACATCGTCTCGCTCCGCCGATCGGCGAAGAGGGAGTTCGCGACGTCGCCGTGACTACGGCCTGGGAATGGTCAGCCCATCGCCCAGCGCACGGATGATCTTCTTGACCACTTTGACCACGCCCGGTTCCCGCCCCCGCTCCCGGTCGCGGTCTTCGCGAGGCGCCGCAACGGCACTCCCCGCGAGCGCGAGCATCATCGCAACGGCAGCCACACCTCGAACAGACGAATTGAATACACGACGCATATGCCCTCCTGACCCGGCTCCTGGCCGGCCTTCCTGAATTGGGGAGGGCGCCCTCTATCTCGCGGTGTGACGGAAGTGGCACTTATGCCACCCCCTAAAGATGAGAAGCAGAATGCCCATGGGGAGCCTGGAGGGGCGTTCGACTCAGGCGAGGTCGGTCCACAACCGCGAGTACGTCTCGTACCGGGCGCGATTGATGTCGCCATTCTCGACGCGCTCCTTCACTTCGCAGTCCGGCTCATGGACGTGCGTGCAGTTCGTGAAACGGCACAGCTCGGACGGCTCTTCGAGCTCCGGGAAATAGTCGCGCAGCGTGTCGCGGTCGAGGTCCCAGAGACCGAACTCCCGGATGCCCGGCGTGTCGATCAGGTACGTTCCGCCGCCGAAGTCATAGAGCGTCGATGCGGACGTCGTATGCCGTCCCGTACCGCGCTTGCGGTGGAGCGTATTCGTGGCGAGCTGGAGCGACTCGTCGAGCGCGTTGAGGATCGACGTCTTTCCGACGCCGCTGTGCCCCACGAGCGCCGACATCTTCCCGTCCACCTCCGAGCGCAGCTTCTCGAGTCCCTCTCCTGTTTTGGTCGAGCAGCCGATGATGGGGACGCCGAGGTCGAGGTAGGGCTCGAGCTTCGGCAACTCGGCATCGCGCTCTTCCGCATCGAGGAGATCCACCTTGTTGATGCAGAGCACCGGTTTCGCGCCGCCGCGCTGGATCGCGATCATGAACCGGTCGATGAGCCGCGGCCGCAGCGGCGGCGACTTGAGCGACACCACGTGGATGACCACGTCCACGTTGGCCGCGATGAGACGCTGGCGGTGAGCGTGGAGTGGATCCGGACGGGCCAGAACGGTGCGCCGGGGGAGCACGGCCTCGAGACGCGTGAGGCCCCCTTCCTCGGCGATGCGCACCCGGTCGCCGACGGCGAGGGCGCTCTTCTGCCGCACGGCCATCTCCGGCGGAATGGAGCAGTCGATCTCCTCGTCGCCATGGAAGACGCGGCACCGGCCGCTGGAGACACTCATGACGATGGCCGCGCCCGCGCGCTCGGACTCATCCACGTCGCCGGCCGTGACATGGTCGTCGAGACGCGCCATCAGCTCGGTGAGGCTCGGCCGCTTGCGTGCGTGGCCGTGCTGGTCGAGAAGCGACTCCCAGTTGTCCTCGGTAAGCCGCTGAGCCCCAGCGTCGCCCTTGTCCTTCCGGAAGTCCTTGCGCAACTTCCCGGCCTGTTTGCGCGCTTTCATTTCGTCATGGGCACGATGCTTCTCGAAAAACTTCTTCAGCTTCTTCGCTTCGCGATCCATCGGCCGGCCAGCCGGAAGTATAGGTTACAATCGAGGGCAACTCGTCCAAGGAGTCCCTCAAACGTGGAGAAACCGCTCGTTCTGCTTGCAGACGACAACGAGGCTACCTGTACGCTGATCACGGCGCTTCTGCAGAGGGACTTCGAGGTCGACACCGCGAATGACGGGCATGAGGCAATCGAGAAACTGAAGCGCAGGCAGTACGCGGCGCTTCTGCTCGACCTGCTCATGCCGCTCGTCGACGGCTACGGTGTGCTCGACCACCTTCAGTCGAACAATCCCGGCATGCTCTCCCGCGTGTTGGTCGTGACGGCAGCGGTGTCGCCGCGCGAGATGCGCCGCGTGCGCGGCTATCCCGTTTTCGGCGTGATCGCGAAGCCCTTCGAGGTCGACGCCTTCCAGGCCGCCGTTCGCCACTGCGCCGGCATCGACGCCGATCCGTCCCTCCGCGGGCCGCTGCTCTCGGGAGGGATGCTGTTGTTGATCGCGGACCTGCTGCGGAGAGTGTGACGTTCGTTGCCCGTGACCCGTTGCCCGTTGCCCGGGTTTTCGTGCGGGCGGCGGCGAGTTGCGCTCTCACTTCTCTGCACGTAACGAATCAAGCAACCCGCCGGCATTCGCCCGCGCGGCGGATCACGGGTCACGGACAACGGGTCACGGGCAACGCCGTTCACAGTTTCAGCAGTGCGATCAACGGCGCTCCGGCGACCGCGGTGGCGAAGGCCATCGTCTCGAACGCGCTGCGGCCGCGGATCTCGGTACAGGCGCCGACGACGTCCGCGATCTCGACCGGATCGAACGGCTTCTTCACGATCCCGTGGATCTTCCTGGAATCGAGCCGGTCGAGCAGGCGGCGCTCGGCTCCGCTCACGACCAGGACGATCGGAGCGTGCGCTCCCTCTCCGATCGCGTCGAGCACGTCGAAGCCGTCGACGTTCGGCATCAACAGATCGAGCAGCACGACCGCGTAGCGATTCTCCTCGAGCAACGCAATCGCCTCGCCTCCGTCGGCGGCTTCGTCGACGACGAGAGGCTTCTGCCTCAGCGCGGCGACGAGCATCCGGCGAACGGAAGCATCGTCATCGATGACGAGAACGCGCTGGTGCTGCTCCGTTGTCACGCTCAAACCCGAACCGGGGCGGGATACTGAATCGCGCTCACTCCAATGTCAACCTCGACCCTTTGAGACCTGTCGCCGAGATCGGCACGCGCAGCATCGCCCGCAGCGCTTCTTCGAACTCCGCCGCCGACAAAGGCTGGCTGTAGAGGAACCCCTGCATCTCCCCGCACTGCTCGCGCCGCAGGAAGGCGAGCTGCTCCTCGGTCTCGACCCCCTCGGCGATCACACGCAGGTTGAGCGCGCGAGCCATCGAGATCACCGCGGTGATGATGGCCGCGTCGTCCTCGGTGAGATCGCGCACGAAGTCCTGATCGATCTTCACCGTGTCGATCGGGAATCGCTTGAGGTAGCTGAGCGACGAGTAGCCGGTGCCGAAGTCGTCGATGGAGATGCGGATGCCCATCTCCTTGAGGCGTGTCAGGATCGTGAGCGTCAGCTCCGCGTTCTGCATCGCCGTCGACTCCGTGATCTCGAGGTCGAGGAGTTGCGGGGGGAATCCCGTCTCCGCGAGGATTCGCTCCACCGATGAAACAAGCTCGCGGTCCTGGAACTGTCGCGGCGAGAGATTCACCGCCACGCGGAGCCAGGCGTGCCCCGCCTCGTGCCAGGCTTTCATCTGGGTGATCGCCGTTCGCAACACCCAGGCGCCGATGGGCACGATGAGCTGCGTCTCCTCGGCCAGGGGGATGAACTGCTCCGGCTGAATGAGTCCCTGCTCGGGATGATTCCAGCGCAGCAGCGCCTCCGCCCCGACCACGCGACCGCTCGCAATCTCGACCATCGGGTGGTAGTGCACGACGAACTCGTCGCGCTCGAGGGCACGATGCAGCGCGCGCTCCATGGCCAGGCGACTCTCCGCCGGCTGGGACTGCGCGGCTGAAGCGAACTGGAAGTTGTCACGACCGAGCTCCTTCGCGCAATACATGGCCCGGTCCGCGTTCTTGAGCAGCGATTCCGCGTCCGTCCCCTCGTCGGGAAAAACGGCGATGCCGATGGACGTCGTGACGAACAACTCGTGCTCGTCGATGGTCACCGGATGGCGGACGGCCTCGAGCACTTTCTGCGCGACGAGGGCCGCGCCGCGCCGGTCGGCCACGTCGGCCAGGAGCATCGTGAACTCGTCGCCGCCCATGCGCGCGACCGTGTCCCCGGCGCGCACGCAGTTGACCAGCCTCGCGCCGATGGCCTGCAGCAGGCGGTCCCCGACCGTGTGTCCGAGAGTGTCGTTCACGAGCTTGAATTGATCGAGGTCGAGGAACATCACCGCGCTGAGGCGGCCGGAGCGCTTCGCGTGCGCCAGCGCGACGGTGATGCGGTCGCGGAAGAGGAGGCGGTTCGGCAGCCCGGTCAGAGAGTCGTGGTAGGCCTGATACTCGACCTGTTCCTGCGCGCGCTTGCGATCGGTGATGTCGATGATGGTCCCTTCCATGACGTCCTCGTCACGAAGGGTGACGCTCTCCAGGACCCACACCGTAGAGCCGTCGCGGCGGCGCAGGCGGAGCTCGAGATTCGAGGATTGCCGCTGCTCGCGCAGCATCTGCACGATCCGCTCGCGCTCGCGGTCGTCGAAGTAGAGCTCCCTGGCATTCGCGCCGAGAAACTCCTCGCGCGAGTCGTAGCCGAAGATGCGTGCACAGGCATCGTTGCAGTCCAGGATCGTCCCGTCCGGCCGGCTGCGATAGACGCCGGCGAGATTGCGCTCGAACAGCAGCCGATAGCGGGCCTCGTTCGCCTTGCGGTCCGTGACGTCGCGGCCGATGCCCTGCACACCGACGGCCCGTCCATCGCGATCGATCAGTCGCGTGCTGAGCTCGAGCGGGATGCGACGTCCATCCTTGGCGCGCATCTCGACCTCGTAGAACGTTGAGGTGACCTCGCCGCGCAGTTTCCTCTCCATCGCATCCGCGGCGCGCTCGCGGTGCTCGGGCACGATGAGGCTCTGGATGTGCGTGCCGATGATCTCGTCGCGGGAATAGCCGCTCACGAGCTCGCCGGCGAGGTTCATCGACGTGACGACGCCGCTCAGGTCGTGCGTGTAGACGACGTCGTTGGCGTTCTCGAAGAGCTCGCGGTAGCGCTCCTCGCTGCGGCGCAGCTCCTCATCGGCCCGCATGCGCGCGGTGATGTCCTGGGCGATCACCATCCTCGAGCGCCGCGCCGCCGACACGAACTCGAACGACGTGATCTCGACGTCGATGACCGTACCGTCTTTCCTGAGATGGCGGAAATGACTCGGTCCGCGGCGCGGCGTAGCCGTTTTTAACGCCGCTTCCAACTTTTCGAGATCTTCCCTCGGGCGGATGTCGCGGATGGTCATCCGCAGGAGCTCGGTGCGCGAGAAGCCGTAGTGCTTCACCGCGGCGTCGTTGACGTCCGTGAAGCGCAGGGTGTCGTAGTCGTACACCCACATCGGCAGCGGGTTCATCTCGAAGAGGGTGCGGTAGCGGTGCTCGCTCTCTCGCAGCGCACCTTCGGCGCGCTTTCGCTCGGTGAAATCGCTTGCGACGTAAACGACCGCGACCGGGTTGTTGTCGTGATCGCGGAGGAACGACGATGCGGCGAGGACGTCGACGCGGGACCCATCCGCCGCGAGCCAGGCCATCGTGTGCTCGAGGACTCCCAGGGAGTTCAGGAGTTGCCCCGTGGTGAGGTTCTCGTCACGGGGAAAAATCTGGCGGATGTGCGCGCCGCGGAGCTGCTCCGGGCGATAGCCGAGGAGACTCGCCGCGCCCCGGTTGACGACGCGGATCCGTCCGTCCATGTCGACGACGATCACCGCCCCTTTCATCGTGTCGAGGATCTGCGCCGCCGCGAACTCCGGCGTAATCCCGGCAAGCTCGAACCGCCAGACGGCGGTGGCCACGATGACCACGTAGACGAACGCGGTGATGTAGCCCGCGGGCTGGATGTCGATGCCGGCCGACGGGAGATAGTCGAAGAGACCGATCGCACCGAACACCGCGGCGAGCAACAGCACGCCCCCCCGCTCCCGCCCTTTCCCTTCCGCGTCGCGGTACGCGCGCCAGTAGAGATGGATGCTGGCCAACATCATCGCGCCGACGACGAAGAGCACGATCGCGGCGGCAGGGCGCGAGTCGACATAGAACCCCCAGGCGAAGCGGCGCACGCCGGCGACGATCCTGTCCGTGGAAAGTCCGACCGCGGCGAGGATGGCGCTGGTGAGCCACAGGAGCGCGACGACGACGCGGTGCCGGCGCTCGCGCCCGATGAGCCGCGCCGCGAAGTGGAACATCGCCGCCGGGATCAATACGCCGAAGGCGTATCCCAGGCGCGCCCAGGCGACAGCGACAGCGGCCTCGCGCGACGCGTACATCAGCGACCAGGCCCCAAGCCAGCTCCCGACCATCAACGCCAGCACGGAGAACAGGAAGCTCGCTCCGCGCATCCGCCCACGCCATAGCACTCCCGCACCGAGAAGCAGGATGGACAACGCCGAGACCGCTGTCGCTACCGCGAGAGCACTGGCGGCATAGGCGTCGGGAGCGAAGAGAAGATCGAGGTCGGGCACGATCGCGGATCTGATTTGTCGCGATAGTAACCCGAGTTGCCGGCTCTCCGTTGCCGGTCACACGTGGCGGAGGACGCGGAGTGCGGAGTGCGCCCGCCGCTTGCGCGCGGCAGAACGCTTTTCAAAGATAGCGCTGCTCAGGCGTTTCCTCTCACGTGGAACCACCTGTGCGGCCTTCACGCGGTACCCGGGCATGGCGGGTCGTTCCGCGGTCACGCGCCCCGGCTTCAGCCGGGAACTTGCGCTGGCGTCCAACCCAGCCCGCGTTGCGGGCGACAGGACCATTCTGCCGCCCGCTACGCGGGCTGACCTGTCCCGTTCGCCGAACCCCCGGCTGAAAGCCGCAATGGCGTTAACTTTAGGCGAGGGCGTCGTCTTGTTGGCATTCAGCGACTCTCCCCACTCGACGCGGAGAGAGTGCCTGATCAGCGCCGGAGGCGCGGCAGAGGGTAGCCGGTGGCGAGCGCGGAGCGCCGCCACCGGAAGAAGACGGCGTGCAGGAAGTCCGCCCCGTAGGGGCGGAAGAGGTTCTCTGCCGCCCCTCCGGGGCGGATCATTCGCGGACGCCCACGTTTCCGGTGGCGGCGCATTCGCGCTCGCCACCGGCTACCCTCTTGACGCGCCTCCGGCGCAGGTGCCCGAGCCTAAAGTGAACGCCATTGCGGCTGAAAGCCGGGGGCTATTTCCTCTTGCCCGCTACGCGGGCGATTGACCGCCAACCCCAGCACCCAGCACTCCGCGTGACTCACTCGTAGTCGCGTTTCCTGAAGTACGAGTCGCGCTTCGCTCCGCTGGTCTCGGTCGTCACCTTCGAGACTGGCGAATCGTCGCGGGTCGGACGCGCCGGGGGGTCGGCGGTCTCCGCGAGTTGGACCTCGGAGGTGCGACCACCCTGGTCGGAGTCCGTGGTCTCCGATTCCCGCCGCTCGTCGTAGAACTCCTCGTGCTCCCGCGTTGGGGCGGACTTGGGGTCGTTCACCTGCTGACCGGTCCTGCCCGCGACCCAGTCTTTGCCGCTGCCGTAGCTCTGCGGCTCCTTTTGATCTTTCGGCATCGTTCCTCCTCTGGTGTCGAGTCCAGGTTGTAACCGTGGGTTGTTTGCGAGCGCCGGGGGGTTGGATGCAAGCCGCCGCGACGCAGGCGATGCGGGACATCGTCAAGGAGCGGCGGCGCAGCAGACGGCCCGCCGCCGCCGCAAAGAACCCACGGTTTCAACCTGGACACGACACCAGGGTCTTCCGTCTGCCTTCCGCATGCCAGCGCCGTTACAATCGTCCTCATGCGTAACCTTGCCGTGCTCGCGATGGTCGGGGCGTTGTCGATGTCCGCGGCGCCGCCGAAACCTCGGGCGGCGCTCGTCGCTCCCGACACCCTTCCTCATTCGATGGCCCTCTTCCTCGGAGGGCTGTCTGAGGAAGGCGGACGACAGGTCACGTTCAAGGCGCGGGCGCACGGCATCCGCTTCTTCTTCGAAGAGCCGACAGGCGTGACGGTCTATCGCTTCGAGCGAGGGAAGTACGTGAAGGAGGAGTTCCTGCGCGACTTCACGCTCGAGCGAGCGGTCAAACGCCACGCTCCGAAGTAGCGGGGGGCTCGTGCAGGCGAATGACGGAGTCCTTTCCAAAACACGAGTTGTTTGGAAGTGTGTCGCAACTTCGTCGCGCGGCGGGGTCCGTCGTCCGGGACATCGCAGAAGGCCAGGGGCGCCTTACGTATGGAGAGTGGCGGCTCCTGCTCAGCCACGCACGCGGATCGCTGTACGAGGTCGAGGCTGAACTGATCGCAGCGTGGCGGCTCGACTACATCGACGAGGTGACGCTCCGGTCGAAGCAGAAGCAGGCGCGGGCCGTCGGGCAAATGCTAGCGGGATTGATTCGCTACGTGCAGAGTCGTGAGATCACGAAACGCCGCCGCCCCGCACGAAAAAGCCCTGGCAACGGGTCACCGGCAACGGACGACGGCTAGTCAAATTGAGTTCAGTAAGCGTGCGAGCAAAAGGCCGGGCAACGGGTCACGGGCAACGGGTCACGGGCAACGGGTCACGGACAACGGGTCACGGACAACGGGTCACGTTCACCGCGCCAGCAACCCCAACACCCCCGCCACCGCCGCCCGCACGCCCGTGCGCAGAACGAGCGACGGATCCGCCGGCGCGAACTTGCTCGAGTGCAGGCCGGGTTGCGTGCCTGCCGCGAGCGCCGTGGGATCGCCCGCACCGAGGGCCAGCAGCGCGGTCGGGATCTTTCCCTCCAATCCGAACAACCCGAAGTCCTCGCTCACCATGGCCGGGTCGATCTCCACGACATTTGCGCCACCGAGCTCGGTCCCGATCGATTGCACGAGACGTTCGGTCAGAGCGGGATCGTTGAACGTCGCCGCAACCGATTCGTGCCCGAGGTGCACGTAGATCGGGAGGCGATCGTCGGGGACGCCGGCGGCGATTGCAAGGCCGCGGGGGATGCGTTGGATCGACTCGAGGACACGGTCGCGCACCTCCGGTTTCATCGTCCGCACCGTGAGATAGAGCTTCACTTCATCCGGGATGATGTTGCGTTTCGTGCCGCCTTCGATCCTGCCCACCGTGACCACGACCGGATCGAGCGGCGAGCGTTCGCGGCTGGCGATGGTCTGCAGCGCGAGAACCGTCTCCGCCGCGAGCACTACTGGGTCCTTCGTGCTGTGCGGCGCGGCGCCGTGGCCTCCGACGCCCCGGATGATCAGATTGAGCGAATCCGTCGCGGCCATGAACTGTCCCGAGCGGTATCCGATCTTCCCCGCCTCCAGCGCTGCCCAGTCGTGTAGAGCGATCGCGAAATCGGGCCGCGCGATCTTCTCGTAGAGACCCTCGGAGAGCATTCCCTCCGCGCCCTTCACCACCTCTTCCGCCGGCTGGCCGACGAGCATCACCGTGCCCCGCCACTGCGACTTCAGATCCGCGAGCAATTGCGCGGCGCCGAGGATCGTGGTCATGTGGACGTCGTGCCCGCAGGCGTGCATCACGCCCGCGTTCTGACTGGCGTACGCGAGTCCGGTCTGCTCCGCGATCGGCAAGCCGTCCATGTCGCTGCGCACGAGCACCGTCGGACCGTCGCCGTTGCGCAGGACCGCGACCACGCCGTAGCACGTGGCAGTCGGATCCTCGTATTTGCCGAACGGATACGTGACCTCGTAGCCGAGCTCGCGCAAGCGTCCGGCGACGAACGCCGAGGTCTTCGCCTCCTGCATCGAGAGCTCCGGCGACGCGTGCAGCGTGCGGTAGGTCTCGACGAGCGAGGGAAGCACGGCCTGCACACGCTGATCGAGCGTCTGAGAGAAGGCGGAAGCAGTGAAAGCGAGGAGCAGCGCGAGCTTCTTCATGGTTGCAGAGTCTTTTGCCACAAGCAGGGCAGCACTGGCAACGGCGAACCGTGACCCGTGGCCCGTGACCCGTGGCCCGTGACCCGTTGCCCGTGACCCGTGACCGTGACCCGTTGCCCGTGGCTCGTGACCCGTGGCTCGTTGCCCGTGCCCGGCAGGCAACAGGCTGGCAACCAGCAACCGGTAACCGGCCACTGGCCACTGGCTACTGGTAACTGGCAACTCGTCAGATCGCCTCCGCCCCCACCACGTCCCCCGCCACGGCGACCTGGTTCTTCCCGTTCTTCTTCGCGAAATAGAGAGCCGCGTCGGCGCGGGAGATGAGGTCCGTGGGGGTCGTGCCGTCGCGAGGGTAAATGGCGATCCCGACGCTCACGGTGATGTGCAGCACTCTGCCGACCTGCGGCGGAGAGAAGGCTCGTCGCTCGACCCTTTCGCGCAGACGGTTCGCCGCGTCGCGCGCGAATCGAGCGGGAGTTTCGGGAAAGATGATCGCGAACTCCTCGCCGCCGTAGCGTGCGACGACGTCCGTCTCCCGCGCGTGCACCATCAGCTCCTCGACCAGACCCTTCAGGATCTCGTCGCCGACCGGATGACCGTACGAATCATTGATCTTCTTGAAGTTGTCGATGTCGAGCATCGCCAGCGCGAGCTCGAGTCGCGAGCGTGCGTGGCGGTGGATCTCCTTCGCCAGCGCGTCCTGAAAGTGCCGGTGGTTGTACGCGGGGGTGAGAGTATCGATGATCGTCAGCCGACGGATCTCCTCGTACTGACCGGCCGATTGCAGCGCCGTCACCGCCTGTGTCGCGAAGACCTCCAGGGTTCGCACCTTGTCGATCGAGGGGATGCGGTGGTCGTGCGGCTCGCGCACGGAGAGGAAGCCGATCATCTGATCGCCGCTGATCAGCGGCACGAGCAGCAGATCGTTCTCGTGCCACTCGTCCGGCTTCAGGAATCCATCATCGGCATCCTCGGGACGCACGAAGAAATCGTGCTCGCTCTTGTGCAGCGCCGTGTGCGAGACGAAGTACGAGCGGGAGGCCTTGAACTCGGGATTGAAAAAAGCCTTGATCTCCGCCGGCGTCACGACCTTCTTCCGGGCCTCTTCCCATACGTCGCTCATCCCCGCGTGCGCGCGGCGGACGTACTCGTTCGTGCGCGGATCGCGAAGGGCAAAGACCACTTTCTCGAATCCCAGGGCGCGGCGGATGGCCTCGGCGATGCGGGTAAGGGCGGGCTCGATCTCGTACTCCCCGATGAGACTGTTCGACGTCTCCAGGATCGTGCTCATCGTCGCCGCATGACTCTCGAGCTCGGCCGTCGTCTCGCGCATCTCGCGACGCAGGAGCTGGTCCTGCACCGACAGCGCGGTCTGGTTCACGAGCAGCGTGAGGAGATTCAGGCTCCCCGCTTTCAGGATCGACGGGTCTTCCGTCTCGAAGATGAGGATTCCGTAGATGACTTCCGGCGTCTGGATGCCGATCAGCACCTGAATCGCATGTCCGCTCGACAGGGGGAACTTGCGCATGTCGCTCTGAAAGATGAAGGCGCGGTTCGGTGCCGACTGCGCGAAGCCCGCGGCCTCGACCCAGCGGAGAATGTCCTGATCGCTGGGGAGACACTCCCCGAACCGGTGAATCGTGAGCGGCACATCCGGATTCGGTTCCCAGGTCACCACTGCGCTTGCCTTCATCCTCGCGAGCCTCGAGAGCAGCGACATGAGCCGCCGTAGTGTCTCGTTCTCGGTCTCCGCGGACAGAATCTGCGTCGAGCTCTCGGTGAGGATGGCAAGCTCTCGGTTCCGCCGGACGAGCTCCACGTTCTGCTGCGCCGCTTCGGCTTCATTGCGCATCGCGTAGGCGACGATGAGCACCGGCAGGAAAGCGACGACGAAACCGGCGATCTGCCAGCTCGCGTACAACATCACCTCGATGGCCACCACCGGAGCCACGAGCAGCAGAGTCTTCGCCTGGACCTGCAGCACGCGCCGCAGATCGAGCGGCGCAGTCTCCCCCGCGGCGTAGCGCCGCAGCGACACGAAAAGCAGATGGATCCCGACATACCCGCCGAGGAGCAGAGTCGCGCCGGCCATCTTCGCGGCGGGACGCGCGTCAGCCGCGACGGCCACCGTGTACAGGAGGCCGACGATCGAGTACGACAGCGCGAGCTGGGCGGCGTTGTAAAACGGCTCGAGGTGCCACTGCCTCCGCGCCAGCGCGTCGTACAACGCATGTGCTCCAGCTCCGACCAAAACGGCGGTCAGCGCAACGGCCGGGCTGTGGAAGATCAGGAGTGCGCCGAAGACCACCGCCGCCTCGAAGCCGACGGAGGCGTCGCCGGCGTCGACGCGGAGGAACGTGGCGACGAGCACCAGTGCCGCGAACGCGAGCGCCGTCAGGGTCTCCGCCGTCGGGCGCGTGATCACCGTAAACGTCAGCAGCGAAACCGCTGCCGCGACGAGACCGACTTTCCACGCCCGGAACAGCATCGTGCGGGACACGGCGGCGATTATAGGTCGCACGGTTCATGCGCGCTATGCGCGCGAAGCGCGCTCGACAACCGGCCGCCGGCGCTGCCGGTCAAAGTCTAGTCTCAGAGTCTCAGAGTCTCAAAGTCTCAAAGAAAGATGGAGGTTGCGAACGGCTCTGGGGCTCTGGGGCTTTGCGGCTCTGCGACTTTGAGACTTTGCGACTTTGAGACTTCCCCGGGATGGGCTGCCGCGCCGACCCCTATAATCCGCCACCGAATGTGGGAAACCGTCATCGGTCTGGAAGTCCATGCGCGTCTGCTGACTCGGACCAAGATCTTCTGCGGGTGCCGGACCGCCTTCGGCGCCGCGCCAAACACGAACGTCTGCCCCGTGTGTCTCGGATATCCGGGCGCGCTGCCGGTGCTCAACCGCCGCGCGGTCGAACTGGCCATGCGCATGGCTCTGGCCACGGGATGCGCGGTCCAGCACCGGTCGGTCTTCGCTCGCAAGAACTACTTCTATCCAGATCTTCCGAAGGGCTATCAGATCTCGCAGTTCGACCAGCCGCTGGCGACCGGCGGACAAGCTCTCGGCGTCCGGATCCTTCGCATTCACATGGAAGAAGACGCGGGAAAGTTGCTGCACGAGCGTGACGCGTCGCTCGTCGATCTCAATCGCGCCGGCACCCCGCTGATCGAGATCGTCAGTGAGCCGGACATCCGCAGCTCCGAACAGGCGGGCGCGTATCTGACTCGCCTCCGTCAGATCCTGATGTACACCGAAGTCTGCGACGGAAACATGGAGGAAGGATCGTTGCGCTGTGACGCGAACGTCTCCGTTCGCAGAGCAGGCGAGCCCCTCGGCACGCGCACGGAGATCAAGAATCTCAACTCCTTTCGATTCCTCGGGAGAGCAATCGACCATGAGGTGCAGCGTCAGATCGGGGTATTGGAGAGCGGCGGGCGCATCGTTCAGGAAACGCGTCTCTTCGATCCCAATAGTGGCGAGACGCGGGTCATGCGCTCGAAAGAGGAGGCGCACGACTATCGGTATTTTCCCGATCCCGATCTCTTCACTCTGGAATTGAACGACACGTGGATCGAGGACGTGCGCGGCTCGCTTCCCACGTTGCCCGACGAGAGAATCGAGCGCTACCAGCGCGAGGATGGGCTGTCGACGGCGGACGCGGAAGTCCTTGTGATGACTCGGGCCGTGGCGGATTTCTATGAGGCCGCCGCCGCGGCGTCGGGAAATCCCCGCGCCGCCGCCAATTGGGTGCGGAATGAAGTGCTGCGCGTACTCAACGAAAAGAAGATCGACATTGGCGACTCCCGCGTCACGCCCACGATGCTCGCGCGCCTCATCCGGCTTCTCGACGACGGCACCATCGGCGGCAAAGCGGCCAAGGAAGTCTTCGACGACATGTCCGAATCCGGCGAAGACGCGGACGTCATCGTGAAGCGTAAAGGCCTCGCCCAGGTGAGCGATCCCGACGCCATCCGCGAGGCCGCCCGACGCGTCCTCGCCTCCAACGCCGCGCAGGTGGAGCAGTACAAGGCCGGAACGACCAAGGTCTTCGGCTTCCTGGTCGGTCAGCTCATGAAGGAAATGCGAGGCAAGGCGAAAGCCGACCTCGCGAACGAGATCCTCCTGGAGCTCCTCGCCCGGAAGGATGAAGGATGAACGCCGGAAGGATGAGGGCCGGGAGGATGGAAGTCTCAAAGTCTCAAAGTCTCAAAGTCTCAAAGTCTCAAAGTCTCAAAGAGCGCGATTGATCGGTCTTTGAGACTTTGAGACTTTGCGACTTTGAGACTTCTTCATCCTTCCGACCCGTCACCGATTTGCGTTCCCCTTCGGTGGTATATTCCGGGCGTTTCCGCGTTGCCGTAATTCCCTGTAGAACAACAGACTTAGGAGGTCACCCTTGCGATCCCTGACACGAACCCTTCTGACGATCGGCTGCCTCGCGATCAGCGCCTCGGCCTTCGCCGCGGGCTTCTCGATCTTCGAGCAGGGCGCGAAAGCGAGCGGCATGGCCGGCGCCTTCGTCGCCACCGCCGACGACCCCAGCGCCATCTTCTACAACCCCGCCGGTCTCGCCCAGCAGCGCGAGATGACCGTCCTCGCCGGGGCGACGTTCATCAACTTCTCGAACGAGTTCACCGGCGACCCGAACAGCGTCTACACCTCGGGCACCGAAGGAAAGTACAACCGGCATACGTTCGTGCCGCCGAACATGTACGCCATCCTGCCGATCGGAGACAACCTGACCGTCGGGTTCGGCACGTTCGCGGCATGGGGTCTCCGCACCGATTGGGCGGACCCCTGGGTGGGCCGTGCGATCTCGAAGGATGCCGATCTGAAGACCGTGTCGGCCCAGCCGACGATCGCGTGGCAGACGACGGACGGCCGGTTCGCCGTCGGCGGCGGCGTGGAGTACCGTCGCTCACGCGTGATCCTGAGCGCGAATACGCTTCGCCTGAACCCGTTCACAGGACGCGTCGCCGACATCGCGAATACCCGCCTCGCCAGTGACTACGGCGACGACATCGGCTGGAACCTGGGCGTGCTGTTCAAAGCGTCCGATCGTCTGCGGTTCGGCGCTTCCTATCGTTCCGACATGGACATCGATCTGGAAGGAAGGTCAGAAACCACGCAGATCTCGACCGGCAACGCGCAGCTCGATGCCGTCATCGCGACCCAGCTCCCACCCGACCAGCCCATCTCGACCACCCTACCGTTTCCGGCGGTCGCCGCGGTCGGTGTCGCCTTCAGCCCGACCGATCGCGTCGACGTCGAATTCGACGTCACGCACATGACCTGGAGCCGCTTCAAAGCATTGACCGTGGAGTTCGAGACCACCCCCGCCGCGGGCTTCACGCGCGAACAGAACTGGGACGACTCCTCGGCCTACCGTCTCGGCACGAACATCGAAGCCACGCCCGAGTGGGACGTGCGCTTCGGCGTGCTGTACGACGAGAACCCGCAGCCGGTCGAAGCGGTGACCCCGCTCCTTCCGGACTCGGATCGCCTCGGCTTCACCTTCGGTGCCGGCTGGCATCGCGGACCGTGGATCGTCGACGGCGCGGCCTTCATCCTTCACTTCAAGGACCGCAGCACCGAGGGACGCAACCCGGAAGGCTTTGACGGCACCTACGAGACCGATGCAGTGCTGTGGAGCATCAACTTCGGCTACCGCTTCTAAAGGAGACCCGACACATGAACCGATTCACGAAATTCGCAACGGCAGTCGTCGTCGCAGCACTGGTACTGGCCGCGCCGGCATTCGCGCAGCGCGGCTCGGCGGACTTCTCGCGGTTCGTCGCGCTCGGCGACAGCTACGGCGCCGGCGTCGTCAGCAGCTCGCTCAATGAGCGCCATCAGGTGTGGAGCTGGCCGGCCGTCATCGCGCGCCAGGTGGGGTACACGACCTGCCAGCCGACCGCTCTCGCCACCGACCCCTGCTTCGCTCAGCCGCTCGTGACGTACCCGGGCATCGGCCCCGAGCTCGTGCTCGTCAACCTGGCGCCGACGATCGCCCCCGCGGGTGGCTTCGGCTCGCCGGTGATGACCACATTCGGGCGTCCGTACAACAACCTCAGCATCCCCGGCGCGACCGTCGGCGCGCTGCTCCAGCTCACCGGTGCGGAGCCGCAGACGCCGGGCGAGCCGACGGCGGTGTCGATGGCTCGGTTCATCCTGCGCGGCCAGGGCACGGCCCTACAGCAGGCGCTGGCCCAGCAGCCCACGTTCATCGCCATGTGGATCGGCGGCAATGACGCGCTGAGCACCCTCTTCAGCGGCACGCCGAACACGCTCACCCCCGCCGCGGACTTTCGCGCCCGCTATGCGGCCGTGCTCGACACGCTCGTCGCAGGTGCACCGAACGCCGGGATCGTCGTCGGCAACCTGCCGCCGAAGCCGCTCCCCTACATGCTGCTCATTCCGCCCGTGGTCGTGAACCCGGCGACGGGCCAGCCGGTCCCCGGACCGGACGGCAACCCGATCCCGCTCATCGCCGACCTCGGAGGCGGCAACATCGGTCCCCTGCCGGCCGGCAGCTTCGTGCTCCTGCACGCGCGCGCGAACCTCGCCACCGGCTACGGACTTCCGAACTTTCCGCCGTTCAACGCGTTCCCGAACG